>JADZDM010000010.1 GCA_020851035.1 Gemmatimonadaceae bacterium
GAACTCGAGATCTCCGTCCCCTTGAACTCGAGATCTCCGTCCCCTTGAACTCGAGATCTCCGTCCCCTTGAACTCGAGATCTCCGTCCCCTTGAACTCGAGATCTCCGTCCCCTTGAACTCGAGATCCCCGTCCCCTTGAACTCGAGATCCCCGTCCCCTTGAACGTGTGCTCGAACCGGTTCGAACCGACCCTCAGCCCGCCAGCACGCCGTCCAGCTTGTCGAACGACCCGCTCCACCCCTGCGTCATCCCCGCCCGCTCGGTCACGAACGCCGCCACCTCCGCCGCCGTCGGCTCCCCGTGCGGCTGCCACAGCACCGTCACGCGCGTCCGCGCCGCACCCTCCGCCACGAAGGTGACCGTCACGTGCATCACCTCGGGCCACACGGGTGCGCCGGGATGGCGCGAGGTGTTCCCGTCGGCGTCCGTGAAGCGCTGCTGGTACACCAGGCGCGACGGCGGCTCGACGGTCTCGTAGTCGATTCGCCCATACATCGTGAAGGCGTCGTTCGACATCGAGAACACGTTCCGCCCCCCCGCACGGATGTCGGCCTCCTTCACGTGCATCGACATCCCCGTCGGCGGCATCCAGGCCGCCAGCTGGTCCGGGGTGGTCCACGCCGCGAACACACGATCCACCGGCGCGCTGAAGCTCCGGTTGATCACGAACACCTCCCGCGACGACACGCGGTGCTCCAGGTACTCTGCCAGGCGATCCCACGTGCCGTTGCCGCCCGCCGCCTTCACGAACGTGCGCGTCTGCGCCGCCGCCTCGGCCGTCGGCAGGATCATGCGCATGTCGAGCTCAGTCTTCCCGCCCACGTCGCGGAACGTCGCCACCACCCGGAACATCGGCGCCGCATCGGCCGACGACGCCCCATGGTCGTACTCGAGGCGCGCCCGCGGCTCGACCACGTGGTAGCGCGTGTAGTTCGGCCAGTCCTTGCCATCCGGACCGTGCATCGTGTACTCCCAGAATCCACCCGGGCGCAGCTCCTTCGCGTGCGTCGTGATCGTGAAGCCGCGCGGGCCCCACCAATGCCCCACCTGGGTCACGTCCGTCCACGCCTCCCACACCATCGCCACCGGGGCGTCGTAGATGCGGGTGATGCGGATCTCGTTCGCCGCTTCAAATGCCGTCGTCATCAGTCTGGCCCGGTGCGGGGGTGGTGAGGCTCTGCAGGTACTCGCCAAGGCGGTCGAGGCTGGCTTCCATGAACACGCGATACTCCTCCATCCACGCCGCCGCGTCCTTCAACGGCTCGGCATTCAGGGTGCACGGACGCCACTGCGCCTCGCGGCCCTTCGTCACCAGCCCCGCGGTCTCCAGCACCTTCAGGTGCTTCGTCACCCCCGGCAGCGTCATCTGCCCAAGGAACGGCGCCGCGATCTGCGTCACTGTCGCCTCCCCCTCCCGCAGCCGGGCGAGGATCGCCCGACGTGTGGGATCGGCCAGCGCCGAAAAGGTGCGACTGAGGGTATCCGGCATGCTTTACCAGTGAGTTAATTAGCCCTTCGGTAAACTACGGGGGTCCATCGGGTCGTCAAGGGCGCCGCGCCGCCACCCTGCACCCCGCCCGCCTGATGGCAGGAACCCCCTCCCCGGCGCTTCTTTCCCCGACCCTACCCCCGGGGCAGGGCCGACCGTCACCAAGGCCCGGGCCAGGCCCTCACGCCCGACACTCGCCCACCCTCCATGTCGCTCACGCTGCACGTGAGCCCGGCCCCGCCGCCGCACCTGCCGTCGCAGGCCGGGAAATACTTCGTGCCGTCGCTGGCGCCGGTGGGGCTGCAGGGACGCAGTGCGCGTGGCGAGACGATCCTGACGATGGACGGCTGGGAGATGGCGCCGCACACCGTGAACGGCGAGCGCACCTGGCAGGTGGGGGCGACCTTCGCGGCCCCCGCCGGCGAGACGGTGTGCGTGTCGTTCATGATGTCGTCGAAAGGGTATGGCATCGTCTGGGACAACCCGTCGGCCACGCAATTCATCGCCGGCATCAACGGCCGCACCGCGTTCCAGTCGAGGGTCGGCGAGCGGGTCAGCTTCTTCGTCATCACCGGCGACACGCCCGAGGCGATCTACACCGGCTACGCCGAACTCACCGGTTGCACGCGGACTCCGCCGACGGTACGCCGGGCGTGACGGCGACTTCACGCTGTACGAAGACGACGGCGTGTCGTACGGCGACGAACGCGGCACGGGCGTCTCCACGCGACTGCACTGGAACGACGCCACCGGCACGCTGACGGGCACCGGCGGCGACCGGGCGCCGGCACGACCGGCAACCGGGCTGGTGCAGGTGATCGGGCGATGCGCGCCCCCGTTGACGGACGCGCGCGCCGCCGTTCAGTTCCGCCAGTTGTCCTCCACCATGAGTGTGACATGCGCTGTCGAGACTGCCTGCTGTTGGTGCCTGTTCTCGCACTGGAACTCGTGCTCGCACCGCTGCTTGCCGCCCAGGTGCGCCAGGTTGGCGACCTGAACACGCGCCAGATTCGCGCCCTCGACCGCACGAAGACCGTCGTCATCCTGCAGGGTGGAATGCTGGAGGAACACGGCCCGTACCTTCCCGCCTTCACCGACGGCATCCTCAGCGCGCGACTGACCAACGAGCTCGCCGCCGGCATTGCCGTGGCACGTCCGGGATGGACGGTGCTGGTGTTCCCTCCGGTGTCGGCCGGCGCCAGCGGCTCGAACGAAATCGGCCGCCAGTACTCCTTCGCTGGCACCTACGCCGTGCGCCCGTCGACCCTGCGTGCGGCGTTCGCCGACCTGGCGAATGAACTCGGCACCCAGGGATTCCGGTGGGTGCTCGTCGTCCACGTGCACGGATCACCGCTGCACATCGGCGCGCTGGACGACGCGTCGGACTATTTCCACGACAGCTTCGGCGGCACGATGGTGAACCTGTGGGGCCTGCTGCCGGTGCTCGGCGGCTGGGGCGGGGCGATGAGTGTGATGTCGCCGGCCGAGAAGGTCGCGGATGGCCTCTCCCTGCATGCCGGCATGGACGAGCACAGCCTGATGCTGTTCCTCCGCCCTGACTTGGTCGCGCGCGACTTCCGCACTGCACCGGTGGTCTCGGGCACCACGTATGCCGAGGACTTCAGCGTGGCCGCGCGCGAGGGCTGGCCGGGCTACCTCGGCGCGCCACACCTTGCAACCGCAGCGTTCGGCCGGCGCATCTGGCGCGCCTTCAGTGCGGCGACGCTCAAGACATCACTCGAGATCCTCGACGGCAAGGATCCGGCGACGATTCCGCGCTACCTCACTTACCTGCGCAAGCTGCCCGAGTATCGCGCGTGGATGGACAGCTCCATGGCGCGTGACTCGGCCGCCGCGCGGCATCTGGCCGACTGGATGGCGCGGCGGACGCGTCAGGCGACGCCAACGCCACCGGATGGTCCAGGCGGCTCGCACGCGCCAGGCGCGTCGCCATCATGGTGAAGGCCAACGACCAGTGCGCGCGCGCCATCGCCGCCTGAGGCACCGGCACTGACCAGGCCGACCTCGCCGTCGCGCTCCGGGCACTCCGGCGCCAGACTGCTCCTCGGGCGAGATGCGCGGGCGGGCCGGCGGCCCACGGCCCGGTTTGCCTCCCATGCCAGCGAGGGCACAGACGCATGAGCGATGTGGCAGTCGCGACCCTTCTCGCCGCACTGCAACGCGGTGATACGACCGCTGCGCTGGGCCAACTCGCGGCCGAACCTGCGCTGGGCCGTCACTGCATCCACACCGCCGCGGCAGTGGCTGACGCGGAGGCCGTCCGCACATTCCTCGCCACCGATCGCGCCCTCGCGCGGGCGCGGCTGGACGGCACCGGTGTCGAGCCGCTGCTCTTCGCAGTGGCGGATGAACTGAAGTCGGCGCTGGCAGTGCCCGCGGCGGCGCACCTCGAGACGGTCCGCCTGCTCCTCGACGCCGGTGCCGACCCCAACGCCGCGGCCCCGCTGCCGGACGTGTCGGAGACCATCCCGGCGCTGTACTTCCCCTGTGTGCGCGGCAACGCCGCCGTCGCCCGGCTGCTGCTGGAACACGGCGCCAACCCGACCGACGGCGAGAGTCTCTACCACGCCGCGCAGCACGACCATCGCACCTGCCTCGCGCTGCTGCGCGAGTTCGGGGCCGACCTGCACCGAGGTCCCGCGGAACACGGCAACACGCCGCTCCACTTCCTCGCGTCACACACGCCGGACAACCCGGTCACGCCGGCGGCGACGCGTGGCATGTCGTGGCTGCTCGAAGCGGGCGCCGATCCCACTGTGCCGAGCTTCGCCGGCATGACGGCGCATCCGCAGGCGGGGGAGACGCCGCTGCATCGCGCAGCGGCGGTCGGGCATGGCACCGACGTGCTCACGCGCCTGGTCAGGCACGGAGCCCGGCCCGACCAGCGCCGCGACGACGGCGCCACCGCCTACCAGCTCGCCGTGCGCGGGGGGCATGTCGCCGCGGCAGCCGCGCTCGCGTCGGTCGGCGCCGACACCACTGTCACCGCCATCGACGCGCTGCTCGCGGCCTGTCACCGGGGCGACGAACAGGCGGCGCGCGCCGAGCTCGATGCACATCCCGGTCTGCTGCTGGGCCTGCCGACCGGCGACCGCGACGCCCTCGGTCGCGCCGTCGGCGAGGGACGGCTCGAGGCCGTGCGCGTGATGTGCGCCATCGGGTGGCCGATGGACCAGGAGGGTGAATGGGGCGGGACACCGCTGCACTGGGCCGCATGGCAGGGCCGGACCGACATCGTGCGCATGCTGCTGGCGCATGGTGCGCCGGTGAACCTCCGCGACACGCGCTACGGGAGTTCACCCATCGCGTGGGTCGCGCACGGGTCGCGGTTCTGCGACCGCGCCAACGACGAGGACTATCCGCGGATTGCCGAATTGCTGCTCGACGCGGGCGCCACGCGGGCCGCGTCGTTCAACCACTGGAGCGAGCCGCCGGAGAGCCTGGCACGGCCGAGCGTGGCGGCGGTGCTGCGTGACCGCGGGTTCCTCACCGGCGAATCGACGGGCTGACACCGGACGGCCGCAGGCGATGCACTGGGCAACGCCTGCGGCCGTGATGACTCGTGCGCGGGCCTACTGCTTTGCGGCGCCGGCCCGCGGCGAGCAGGCTTCCTCGACCGTGTGGAACCGGTCATGGGTGAGCTTGAGGGCGGCCTTCACCTGCTCGTCGGGCACGCTGCGGGTGCCGGCCGCGCGCGCAGCCTCCTCCGAGGCGCGCAGCAGGGCCTCGAGATCGGCGGTGCGAGCCGTCCCGCCGCAGGTCGCCGGGGTCGGCTCCGTGGTCAACGCGCGGGCCGCAGCCACGAGTTCGGCAGCGCGGGCACGGAACGGGGCCAGGTCGTTTCGATCCTTGGCCGGGTGCCAGCTCGCGGCCATCACCGTGTGATACGTGTCGAGTGCCTTCCACGCGATGCCGTGTTCCTCTCCCTCATGCGCCTCGGCGGCGGCAGCGGGGCGCGGGGTGGCCGGCCGCGGCGACTGCGACTGGGCGGAGAGCGCGCCGGCGAACGTGGCCGAGGCCACGAGCAGGACCGCGGAGGCGGTGAGGGTGCGGGCGTGCTGGCGGACGGTCATGCAGGCTCCAGGAGATCGAGGCGGGCAGCTGAGGTCGGAACTCCGCGAAATTTCGGCAGGGTGAGCAGGCATGGCAATCGGCGAATTCACCGAATTCGGTGACAGTGCACCCATTCCCCGGAATCCGGTGACAGAAATCCGGTGACAACAGGAATCCGGTGACAGTGCACTCATTCCCAGGAATCCGGTGACAGTGCACTGATTTCGCCGCCGAGCCGGCGGTGGCGGCTCCGGGGTGCCGCCGGGGGCAGTGATTCCCCCTGATGTAGGGGATTTCCCTCTATGGCGCGCGGAATGCCCCGCACCCACCGTGGATGAGGCACCTGCCACTCCCGCCATCCTGCCGGTTCCCGGTCGGCACGTGCCCAGGCGGATCTCCCCATCCCCGGAGGCCAGATGCAGGCCCTGCCAAGTACGGTCGCCCCGGACGTCTTCACGGGCCTCGTCGCCGGTGAGCGCGACGCCCTGCGCCGGTTGTTCGACAGCTTCGCGCCATCCCTCGCCGCCGCAGTCGACGAGAACGTCGGCGCCGACTCGGCCACGTCGCACATCATCGACGCGCTCTTCCTCGAGGCGTGGCACGAGCGCGCCACGTTCACGTCACCGGATGCGCTGCACGACTGGCTGGTCCGCGAGTCGCAGGCGCTGTCGGCGCGCGAACTCGCCCGCCGCGCGCGGCTCCGCCGTTTCGAGGAGCGCGAGCATATCCACCGCGAGCCGACGGCGGCCCCGCATGCGCCGTTCGACGTGGCGGCCGGCTGGACGCGTGTGACGGCCCAGCTCGACCACACCGGTGACGATGCCACGCGGGCTGCCGAGGCGCGACTCGAGGCGTCGAAGCACGGTGCGGCGGAGCACATCGCGCATGTCGGCGAGGGGATCCCACGCAAGGTCCTCGTCGGCGGTGCAATCGGCTTCGTGGCACTCGCGTCGGCGATCTTCTGGGGCATGGACCGCGCCGGGATGGACGTGCGGCTGAAGCAGGCCATTGCCAGCAAGGATGCGCATGCCATCACCACCGGCTCCGGGCAGCGAGCAACCGTGAAGCTCGATGACGGGACGCAGGTGACCATGGCGGCAGACGACAGCATCACGGTGGCAGCGGGATTCAATCGCGAGTTGCGGGCCGTCTCGGTCACGGGCGCGGCCCGGTTCACCGTCGCCCCCAACCCCAAGCTGCCGTTCCACGCCTTCGCCGGTCGCATGCACGTGGTCGCGACGGGCACCACCTTCACCGTGAGCGCGTGGAAGGACGAGCCGGTGTCGGTGGCGGTGCAGGAGGGGAGCGTGACGGTGACGGTCGGCGACCAGACGCGCGAGGTGGCCGCCGGCGCCGGTCTCCAGCTGTCGGCCGACAGCGTGCTGACCGACGCCACACCGGAGCAGGTGGCGGAGACGGCGCAGTGGGCGGATGGTCGCCTGGTGATCGCGAACCGCACGCTCAAGGCCTCGTTGCCGGTGTTCCGGCGCTGGTACCTCATGGACCTGCGTCCGGAGGTGAAGCTGCTCGACCGACCGGTCTCGATCTCGGTGCCGGTGGACAAGGGCGACAGCGCGATCGTGGCGCTGCAGCAGTCGGCGAACGTGGAGCGGATCTGGGTGAACGGGCAGACGGTGATCGTGGACGCCCCGCCGAAGGGGGCGTCGGCGACGAAGCGCTGAACCGTCCGGATCGGTAACGGGACGGCAGTGTCGGGAAAACCGGTGACAGTGCATGAATTGGACAGAAATCGGCTAAACCGGGGAAAAACCGGTGGGAAAAACCGGTGACAGTGCACGAATTCCCATCTGGCAATTCGTGCACTGTCACCGATTTCTGTCTGTCACCGATTTCTGTCTGGCAAGTCGAGCACTGTCACCGATTTCGCGCCGCCGACTTCGCGCTCACCGATCGCGCTACGGCTGCACCGTCGCGCGGGTGGTGCCGAGGGTGTGCTGCGCAATCCAGTCGTACTCGCGCTTCATGCGGTCGACCTGGTGGTAGTACTCCGACAGCCCGTGCCCCTCACGCGGGTAGAACACCAGCTCCACCGCCTTGCCGCGGTCCTTGAGGGCGCGGTAGAACTCCATCGGCTGGCCGATCGGCACGCGCTCATCGTTTCCGCCGTGCAGGATCAGCAGCGGCGTGGTGATGCGGTCGCTGTAGCTGATGGCCGAGCGCTCGAGGTACTTGCGAACGCTCGCGTTGACGATCGAGCCATCGTACTGCGGGTCGCCGAAGAAGGTGTTGATGTAGCCGGGGATGTCGGTGGTGCCGGCCATCGAGAGCAGTGACGGCAGCCCCGCACCCATCATCGCCGCCTTGAAGCGGCCGGTCTGCGACACGACCCACGACGTCATGTAGCCGCCGTAGCTCCAGCCCTCGAACGCCAGCTTCTCGGGATCGGCGATCCCGAGCCGCACCACGGCATCGGTGCCGGCCATGATGTCGCGATAGTCTCCCCCGCCCCAGTCGCCGGTGTTGGCGCGCATCCACCATTCGCCATAGCCGGTGGAGCCGCGCGGGTTGGGGTACAGCACCGCCCAGCCACGTGCGGCCCAGGTCTGGCCGGGTGCGCCGGTGCTGCCCTTGAAGCCGTTGGTCCACGCCGCCGTGGGTCCACCGTGCGCCGAGACCACCATTGGCACGCGCGCACCCTCGCGGTACCCGACCGGCAGCAGCAGGATGCCCTCGACCGCGCGACCGTCACTCGACTTCCAGCCGATCACGCGCGTCTCCCCCAGCGCGCGATCCGACAGCCAGGCGTTCGTCGTCGTGATCCGCTTCGGCTCCGGCAGCGACGCGTCCTGCACGAAGACTTCGGCCGGCCACATCGGCGAGTCCAGCACGAACGCCATCTTCGCGCCATCGCGGCTGGCGACGGCACCCTGTACCATGAGGTCCTTCGTCATGGTGGTGTAGCGCCGGCTGGCGAGCGTGTAGCTGTAGAGCGTGTTGTAGACGCGATCGCTGGCCGTGAACCAGAGCGACGCGCCGTCGGCCGACCAGCGCGGCTGGCCCGGGCTCACGTCGAACGTCGGCACCGCGAGGTCGGTGATCGCCTTCGTGGCGACATCGTATGTGACGAGGTGGTCGTTGCGCAGCGTTCGGGCGGCGATGCCGTCCTTGTGGGCCGCGAACTCCTTTCGCAGCATCGTGAACGCCAGCGTGCGGCCATCGGGCGAGAACTGCGGCGTGCTCTGCACCTCGCTGGTGGTGGTGAGGCGGTCGATCCGCTGCGACGCGATCTCCACCATGTAAGCATCGCGACGCTCGTCGCGGATCATCGGGGTGGGCGAGGCGTCGAACGCGAGGCGGGTGCCGTCAGGCGACCACGACGGCGCACCACGCACCGTGAAGGCCCCGCTGGTGACCTTCGCCGCCGCCCCTGACGCCACCGTCACGACCCAGAGGTGGTTGAGGCGGAAGTCGGCCTCGAACACCTTCGCATCGTCGCGGCGACGGGTGCGCGCCTCCTGCTCGCGCGTCAGCGTGTCGGGGGTGACGACGGCGATCCGGCTGGCATCGGGAGACCAGGCGAACGCCACCACCCCGTCACGCAGTGTGGTGAGCTGCCGCGCCTCGCCGCCGTCGGCGGGCAGCAGCCAGACCTGCGGCTTCGGCGCGTCGTCGCCGGTGCCGGTCCCGCGCGCCGACACGAAGGCGATCGTGCGGCCGTCCGGTGACCACGCCGGCTGCGATTCGCCGCGCTCGCTGAAGGTCAGCTGCCGGGCGTCACCGCCGGCGAACGGCACGATCCAGACGTGCGAGCGGCGGTCGTGCTTGTCGCCGAGCGCGGTGTCGGCCTTGGCGTTCGGATGCTCCCAGCCGGTCACCGTATAGAGGATGCGGTCACCGGTTGGCGCGATGGCCACGCCGCCGACGGCCTTCATCCGGAGCAGGTCGGCGTCGCTCAGGCCGCGAGGCTGCTGCGCGAGCAGGGGATGGGCCGCGAGCGTGACGGCCACGAGGAGGATGGCGCGGGAGCGGCGGAACGTCGTCATGGGTGTGACGGTCGGGGGTGGGCGTGGCTGGCGGGTCCCGGGTATCCCGAATGGTACGCGCGGTGCTGCCGGGAGTGTTGGCAGCTGGTGCGTCGGCCGATATTCCACGCCGCCCGGGGCCGCCGCAAGGCCCGCGGACGGCCTCACCGAGTCGTACCGGAACGGGTGCTCCCGGGGCCGGTCGACGCAGTCACGTGCAGCAGACAGGGGGAGCCATGGCAGCGCGCAAGGCACCAGTGAAGCGGGCGGCGACGAAGGGGGCCACCGCAAGGAAGGTCAGCACGAGCAAGGTCGCCGCACCAGCGACCCCGAGCCTGCTCAAGGGCGGCAACCCGCAGGTGGCGAAGGCACACGGTGATGCGCCGGTGCAGGCGTACATCGCCGCCATGCCGGGCTGGAAGCGCGACATCGGTGCGCAGCTCGACGCGCTGGTGACGCGCACGGTGCCGACGGTGGTGAAGGCCGTGAAGTGGAACTCGCCATTCTACGGTGTCGCAGGCAAGGGGTGGTTCCTCAGCTTTCACGTGTTCACGCGCTACGTGAAGGTGACCTTCTTCAAGGGCACGTCGCTCACGCCGCCACCGGGTGGGGGCGCGGCGAAGGAGGCGCGCTGGATCGACATCCACGAGGATGATTTCGACGAGAAGCAACTCACCCGCTGGATCCGGCAGGCGTCGAAGGTCCCCGGATGGGGTGGCAGTCCGGCGGATTGAGTGAGCCCCACTGCGCGGGGACTGCGCCTCGTCACCTGGAACTGCTGCCGCGGGCCGCTCGCCGCCAAGCTGGCGGCGCTCGACGCGCTGCACGCCGACATCGCGGTGTTGCAGGAATGTCCGAAGCCGGCAAGACAATCGGACCAGTTCCGCTGGCTTGGTGACACGCCGCGCCAGGGCGTCGCAGTCATTGCGCGCGGCGAGTATCGTCTCCGGCGGCTGCCTGCACCTGACGGCGCCCCGCGGTACGCATTGCCGGTGTCGATCCGGGGGCCGGAGCAGTTCTCGCTGCTCGCGATCTGGGCGATGAACGACCGCCCGCTCCGTTATGTCCGCGCCGTCGTCCGCACGGTGGAGCTGCACCGCGCGCGCCTGGCGCGTGGCGCGATGTTCGTGCTCGGTGACTTCAACTCGAACACCGTCTGGGACCGCGAGCATCCCACCACCACCAACCACAGTGCGCTGGTGGGCCAGCTGGCCGCGCTCGGCCTGCACAGTTGCTACCACCGGGCCACTGGCGAGTCCCACGGTGCCGAGTCCACACCGACCTTTCACCTGTACCGGCACGCCTCGCGCCCCTACCACCTCGACTACTGCTTCGCGCCATCGTCATGGCTGTCGCGACTCTCCGCCGTCACGATCGGCGCGCATGAGCGGTGGATGCGCCACAGCGATCACCGGCCGCTGATCATGGACTTCACACCGCCGGCTGTCGACGTCACCGCGTCGCGGCAACCCCGGCGAGGTCCCGACGATCCGCCGCCAGCTCGGCCAGCAGCGCCACATGCACGTCGAGCGCGTCGATGACGGGATAGCCTGGCGCGTACCCGTCGAATGCCAGCCCGAGGTCCGTCCCCGCCAGCACGATCGCCTCGGCGCCCTGCTCACGCACCATGCGGGTGCCGGCATCGAACATCATCTGGCGCTGCGCCTCGGTGCACACACCGCTCACCGCCACGTCCAGGTAGGCCTGGCCGAGAATCTCGATGTCGTCGTCGCTGGCCACGGCCTCGGTCTGGTGCAGCTGGCCGTAGAGTCGGGTGCGCATGACGACGCGCGTGCCGAGGAGACCGACGCGACGGATGCCGGCGGCGGCGAAGTGGGCGTCGAGAGGTGCCACGGCAGAGACGAGCGGCAACGGGGACATGCGCACCGTCTCGTCGAAGCAGAAGTGCCCGCCGAGTGAGGTGATGGCGGCGCAGTCGGCACCGGCCGCCTGCAGTCGCCCGATGAGCCCCGCGTAGACTGCGGCCTGTTCCTCGCGCTTGTCGGCGAGGTTGTTGCGGATCAGGACGTTCACGTCGGCCTGCACGATGGTGAGTTCCAGCGGCGCCTGCAGTTCGCGCATGCGGGCGCAGAGGCGCTGATAGTACACGATGGTGGCGGCGGGGCCGATGCCGCCGATCAGGCCGATGTGCATTGCGTGTCTCGAAGCGCCGGTGTCGGGCCGGCATCGTCAACAGCGTTCGCGCGGAAGGCGCGGGCGAGCGGAGCGATCAGGAAGATATCCGCGGCATGAGGAAGCGCTTGACAGCGCCACGCACCGCGGTGATGGTATGGGGGTGGCGCCGTCGGAGCGCCCCCGGTCCGCGGGCAGGGAGTGTCCCATCCGACGCACGACGACGCGCACGAGACAACACACCTCTTTTCGGGCTCACGACGCGGACACGAGCCACCACGAAAGGAGGCAGTGTGTCCGAGAACCGCACCAGTCGTCCCGTCGCCGCGAACGCCGGCGACATCCGTTCGCTCCCGCCGCAGCCGAGCCTCGAGTTCGAGAAGAAGCAGGCGAGGCGCCTGCTCCGCCAGTTGCAGGCAGGCGATCCCCAGGCGCTCGCCCGGGCACAGGCACGCCATCCGTCGTTTCCGGCTGGCACGCCGGATCGCGCGACGCTGTCCGAAGCGCAGCTCATCATCGCGCGGGAGTACGGCTTCAGCAGCTGGCCGCGATTCAGCCGCTACCTGTCGACACTGGAGCGCGGGATCAGCGCCAACCGGTCGCTCAACCTCGGTGATGCGCAATCGTACGAGCGCGAGGCGCAGCGACTCCTGATGATGCACAAGCATGGATGGGCGTGGACCGCGCGCCAGCTGGCGGCGTACGTGCCTCGATTCGTGGGACAGTCGATCGCGGAGGTGCGGGCGGCGGAGGTCACGCTCGATGATGCGAAGGTGGTCGTCGTGCGAATGCGGCATTGCACGAACTGGGAGCAGTTGTTGGCACACGCCGCGGCGATGCGGCCACGCGTGGAACAGGACCCGTGGGAGCGACAGGAGACGCCCCGAATGCGGGCCTGCCGCGCCATCAGGGCTCACGACCTGCCTGGCCTGCAGGCACTGGTGCGCGCGCACCCGGAGCTGCTGCAGCCCGAAGCCGAGCTGCAACGCGTGGGCTGGTCGCTGATGGCGGAAGCGATCGAGCTCGAGCCGACCGATGGCCGGGTGGACGCGCGCGGCATTGCGGACTGGCTTGCAGCGCAAGGGCTCGACGTGCAGGCGAGCCTGAACCGCGCCCTCGTGCGTGAGCGTCGCCCGTGGACCGTCGCCGCCGTGCGCCGGCTGCTCGACCGGGGCGCCGACCCGTCCTGGATCGCGCCGACCGGGCTCACGGTGCTGGAGCATGCGATCGTGCAGTACTGGAACGGGCAGGCGGTGGACCTCATCGCGCAGCGGGTGCGTTCGCGCCGCGCGTTCTGGATTGCGGCCGGGCTGGGGGACGTGCCCGGTGTCCGCCGGTTCTTCGGCACGGATGGCACGCTCACGGCTGATGCGTACCGCGACCGGCCGCCTCTGGAGCTGATGAGCGTCGCACTGGCGGTGCCCACGCTGCCGGAACCCGACGACGTGGAGGTGATGGCGGAGGCAGCACTCGTCGCCGCGATGAATGGTCGCGTGGCGGTGCTCGAACTGCTGCTCGACATGGGCTATCCGGTCGATCACCGCTTCTGGCTGGACCAGACGCTCGTGTACTTCGCGATCCATCACGGCATGGACACGATCGTGGAGGTGCTCGTGCGGCGCGGTGCGGATCTCGACGTGTCCGTCGGCGGCCAGATGCCGACCGCGCGACAACTGGCCGCGCAGATGCTGGACTCCGTGCCACACGGGCGCTCGCCACGCTTCCGGCGGATCGCGCGACTGTGTGGTGTCGTCGGGCAGCGACCGCCTGAAGCGCCTCTCGTCGATGAGTACCCGGTGACGCGCGCGCTCGAGGCGGCGGGTCTCGACGCGCAGCGCATGGGCAGTGCAACAGTCGGCAGCGAGCATCTCATGGTGGGCCTCATCTGCTGGGGCCAGGAGTTCATGCCGATGGTGCTCGCGAACGGTGGCGTGGATGTGTTGCGCCTTCGGGCCCACCTGGGGGATCGCATCCGGCCCGACGAGGACGCAACCGCAGCTGCGACCCCGCCGCGGAGCGACGAGGTCACGCGCACAGTGGAGCGCGCCCACGCCATCGCGCGCGAACGGGACCACAACGCCGTCAGCATGAGTCACCTGGCTACCGCGCTCCTCGAGGACGACGGCGGCGCCGCGGCGCAGTTGCTGCTCGCCTTCGGCGGCTCACTCGAGCGGCTGCGCGCCGAGTTCGCGCCGGTGCCCGAGTACGGGGCGCAGCCGGACTGAGCCGCAGGAATCCGGCGGACGGAATCCGGTGACAGTGCACACCATTGACGGCAATTCGTGCACTGTCACCGGATTTCGCGGAATCGTGCACTGTCACCGGATTTCTGACGGCAATTCGTGCACTGTCACCGGATTTCGCGGATTTCTGACAGCAATTCGTGCACTGTCACCGGACTTCGCGCGTGCACTGTCACCGATTTCCCGAATTGTGCACTGTCACCGAATTCGGGTGTCACCGAATTCGGGGCGGGCGGCGTGTGCCCGCCCGCCGCACGATCACCTTCCCCGGCCGCGCCGCCGTGAACACCCCGTTGTCCACCACCGGCACCCCGGCCACCAGCACATACGGGATGCCCTCGGGATAGTGGTGCGGATCCTCGAACGTCCCCACATCGCGCACCGTGGCGGCCTCGAACAGCACCACGTCGGCCACGCAGCCGACGCCCAGGCAGCCGCGATCACGGAGGCCAAGCCGCGCGGCAGGCATCGCGGTCATCTTGCGAACCGCCTGCTCCAGCGTGAGCACGCGCTCGTCCCGCACGTACCGCCCCAGCACCCGCGGGAAGGTGCCGAAGTTGCGCGGGTGCGGCACTTCGGCGCCAAGCTGCGTGATCCGTCCGTCACTCGCGATCATGGTCTGTGGGTGCGCCATGATCCGCCGCACGTCGGACTCGTCCATCACGTGGTACACCATGCCGGCATCGCCCCGCAGCACCCCGTCGAGGATGAACGGCGGCGCGTTCTCGAGCGTCGGCGCCACACCTCGCATCACCAGCAGGTCGTGCAGCGTCTTCCCGTTCAGCGCGGGGTCCCACTCCACCCGCGAGAACTGCACCCGCCGCAGGTCGCCGCCGCCACGGTCGTTGCGGAGCAGCTCCACGATACCGGTCACGATGCTGTCCTTCAGCTCCGGATCGGCGAGTCGCTCACGCAGCGCCGCAGTTCCACCCGACAGCGCCCACGTCGGCACCAGCACCGACAGTGACGTGTAGCTGGCGGTGTATGGGTACTGGTCGAGCATCACGTCGGTGCCGGCGCGGCGCGCCGAGTCCACCATCGCCAGCGTCTGCACGCTCCGGCCCCACATCAGCCGCCCCACCGCCTTGTGGTGCGTGAGCACGACCGGAATCCGCGCCTGCCGCCCGATCTCCAGCGCCTCGGACACGCCCTCGATCAGGCCCACCCCTTCCTCGCGCAGGTGCGACGTGTAGATCCCGCCGCTGTCCGCCGCCACGCGCGACAGGGCGATGACCTCGTCGGTCTTCGAGTAGGTACCGGGCAGGTACCGCAACCCGGTGCTCAGGCCGAACGCGCCATCGCGCATCGAATGGGCGACCATGTCCTGCATGCGCACGAGCTCCACCGGGCTCGGCTCGCGATTCTCGGTGCCCATCACGGCGCGCCGGATGGAATTGTGCCCCGCCAGGAACGCGACGTTCATCCCGAGCCGGCGCGCGCGCACCGAATCGAGATAGGGACCGAACGGCCACGGACCGCCCCCGTCGGGCCCGCCAAGCGCCAGCGTCACCCCCTGTCGCACGTGGCTCTGCGCGTCGGGCATCGCCAGGATCGGCTCGAGGTGCGCATGCAGGTCGATGAAACCCGGGGCGACGATCAGCCCGCGCGCGTCGATCACCCTCCTCGCGCGTGAGGCCGGCAGCGCCGCAGCAGACACGCGCACCACACGCCCGCCCCGCAACGCGATGTCCGCCGCGCGCCGCGGACCACCGCTTCCATCCACCAGTGTCCCGCCGGTGATCAGCACGTCGTAGGAGGCAGGACCGCGCTGCGCCTCCACCCGCGCCACGGGTGCAACGGCGAGCAGGCTGGCGAGCAGGCTCGTGATTAGCGCGGCGGCAGGAAGGCGCAGTCTCATATGTGGCCGGGCGTGAGCCGGAAGGGATGACGTGCCGTGACCGGAATGTCACGGACCGAACAAAAGCCACCATAATCTCACGCATCGGTACGCGCGGCGCAGACGCATGCGAGGTTCGTCAACGGTCCGGCGAACCCGGACAGCGCAGTGCGGCCGCCGCCGACTCGCCACGCGCGGCCGGCCCGTACCATGTGGCACATCCGCCACCGGGAGCCTGCGATGCGAAATGTGGTCATGGGCAGTTCGCGCCGACGGGCAGGAACGCATGGCATTTGCCGGAGGACCTCCTGAACCGCTCGACACGGGACCTGTTGCTGGAGGCCGCGGCTGCGGTGGAGGAGATCATCCATGCCGTGGAGTCGCTGCCGGCGCCCGGCGCGCTCCGCGTTGGTGACTGGTCCGCCACCGACGTGCTGGCCCACGTCACCTTCTGGCACGAGAGCTTCGCCCGCACGGTGCGGGCACTGTCGGCAGGCGCAGTGCCGGATGTGCTGCGTGGCAGCTACGCGGAGCTCAACCGGCGCGGCGTCGAGCAGTCGAGCGGCGCGGCGGTGGCGGCGATCGCGGCGCGGCTGCGGCAGGCGCAGGGCGTGATCGCGGCACACATCGGCGTCCTGCCCCCGGGCACCATGATCCCGTACCGGAAGGGCTCGCGCGACTACGCGCCTGACGAGCACCTGCAGGTGGTGCGCGATCACCTCCGGCACCACCGGCGCCGGATCGAGGCGGCGCGGCGCAGTTCCGCGCCGTGAGGTCGGGGGCTAGCGTACGTCGTTGATCGCGTGTGGCACGACCCATCACACGCGGTGCGCGTCGGCGTGCGACCTGCCCTGCCCGCTCTGACGACCCTTATCCACCCCGCACGCCACCGGGAGCACCGTGCCGACACGCAGCCTGCCCGTCCGCCCCGACCGGCGCGCGATCGAGGCGGAGGCCGAGTCACTCCTGGCGGCCATGCGCGCGGGGGATGTGGCGGCGTGCGCGGAGCTGCAGGAGTTCCTGCCAGGGCGGCGCGATGCCGGACCGCCCACCCTGCACGACGCGCGCGAAGTCCTCGGCCGCAGCTACCAGGGCAGCGGCTGGACGCGGCTGGTGCAGGCCGTCACCCTCGTCGATGCGATCTGGAACGACGACATCGACACCGTGCGGGCGCTGGTGTCGGCGCACCCCGCGCTGCTCCACGAACCTGCGCTGATCCGGCGCGACAGCAACTGGGGTCCGCCCCTCAGCTACGCCGCCAACCTCGGGCGCGACGGGATCATCCGGCTGCTCCACTCCCTCGGGGCGACGGACCTGGAGAAGGCGCTGCAGCGTGCCGCGTTGCAGGGCCAGGTGGCCACCGGTGTGATGCTCCACGGAATGCTCGGCAGTCCCGTGCCGACGGCGGACTCACTTGGTGGACCGGCGTACACCCTCAGCGTGCCGGGCACGCAGTTCCTGCTGGGACTCGGCGTGCCGGTGGTGGATGCGTCGGGGGAGCGCACCGCACCGGTGGCCGTGGTGCTGGAAACCGACAGCCGCAACCCGGCCGCGAAGCATGCGATCCTCGCCGCCTACGAAGCCGCGGGGCTGGCCTATCCCGACACGCCCGTGATGGCGCTGCACCGCGGTCGCATCGACCTGCTCGAGGCACACCTGGCACGCGATCCGGCACTGCTCACCCGCACCTTCCGCCACCGCGACATCTACCCGGCCGACATGGGGTGTCGCGATCCACTGGACGCCACCACCGGCACGCCACTGGACGGCTGCACGCTGCTGCACATGTGTGTGGAGTACGACGAGCTGGAGATCGCGCGCTGGCTGCTGGATCGCGGCATGAGCCCCGACGTGCGCGCGCATACCGGTGCCAGCGGCTTCGGGGGATGGACCCCGCTGTTCCACACGGCCGTCTCGCAGCCGAACTTCTGGCTGAACCACCAGCACGATGGACGGGGCAGCACCCCCTTCGCGGCGCTGCTGCTGGAGCGTGGGGCCGATCCGCTGGTGCGGGCGTCGCTCTGGAAGCGTCTCCACCCGGGGCACGGTGACGCCTCACGTCGCGACTACCGCGACGTGACGGCGCTGTCGTGGGGTCGGCGCTTTCACGACCGCCGCTTCGTGAGCGATGGCGCGCTGGCGCTCATCGCGGCGGCCGGCGGGGTGGAGTGATCCGACGGCTCGGGCGCGCGGTGCGCACGCGCGGCGCAGCGTTCTTCGCGCTGGGATGCCTCGTTTCCGCCGGCTGCGGGTGGCTGGAGGCCAACTGGCTTTCGATCGCGAACGAGACGTTCCGGCTCGGCGTGATCTTCGACACCCGTCCGCCGTGGCTGGTGGCGCTCATGACGGCCCTGCGATGGGCACCGTGGGTGGTGCTCGGCGGGCTGGTGGTCGTGCGGCTGGTCCGCGGACCGGTCGTGCGACCGGTGGCGTTCGCGGCCGGTGTCCTGACGCCGTACGTCGTCGCGCTGGTGCTGGTGTTCGCCGGTCCGGTGTTCGCAGACCGGATGCACCGCACGAGGTTCGAATCGGCGGCGTGGAAGGCCAACGCCGGAGAGCGGACGGACTGGCCGGCGCGGCTCACCATGGTGGACGACCTGCTCGCGCGACGCCTGCTGGACGGCGTCGGCGCGGACAGCGTCGTCGCCCTGCTCGGGCCGCGGCGTGAGACGATCTTCAGCCGGGAGTGGGACTACGTCTACTGGCTTGGCCCCGAGCGCGGGCTGATCCGCATCGACTCCGAGTGGCTGGGGGTGCGGCTGGGGCCGAACGGCCGGGTCTCGGGCGTGCAGATCCTGCGGGACTAGCCGGACTCGACGGACCGGCGGCCCCACGCGTCAGGGTTTCCCGCAGGACCCCGCACCGATTCCCCCGACGCTCGTCAGGTGTTCGCGCGGCCAGACTGCGGTGAAGAACTTTCACCCACCGCAGATGAAGACCCTGATCATCCTTGGCGCGGGCACGGCTGGCACGATGATGGCCAACCACCTGCAACGCGAGCTCGTGCAGAAGGGCGACCCCGGCGCCTGGCGCATCATCATCGTGGACGAGCGGGTGGAGCACTACTACCAGCCCGGCTTCATCTTCGTGCCGTTCGACATCTACCAGCCGGAGGAGACGGTCAAGCCGATCGCGGAGTTCATCCCCGACGGTGTCACCCTGCTCCGCCAGCGGGTCGAGCGCATCGACGCCGCGGCGTCGCGCCTCCTGTTCGACGACGACGTGCCCCTGCCCTACGACCTGCTCATCATCGCCACCGGGTGCAAGATCGCGCCGGAGGAGACGGAGGGGATGCTGGGACCGGAGTGGCAGCAGAGCGTCCTCGACTTCTACACGTACGAGGGTGCGATCGCCCTGCGCGACCGGCTGCGCACCTGGCAGGGCGGCCGGCTGCTGGTGCACATCACCGAGATGCCGATCAAGTGCCCGGTGGCGCCGCTGGAGTTCGCCTTCCTCGCCGACTGGTACTTCCGGTTGCGCGGCATGCGCGACCGGGTCGAGCTCACCTTCGTCACGCCGCTCAGCGGAGCCTTCACCCGGCCGCGCGCCGCCGCCACGCTCGACCACCTGCTCGAGGAGAAGCACGTGCGGCTCGAGGGGGACTTCGCCATCGAGCGGGTGGACAACGAGCGCAAGGTGATCGTGGACTACGGCGGACGCGAGCTGCCATTCGACCTGCTGGTCACGGTCCCGGTGAACCGGGGCGATGCGGTGATCGGCCGCTCCGGGCTCGGCGACGACCTCGACTTCGTGCCCACCCACCGTGCCACGCTCCAGTCGGTGCAGCACGCGAACATCTTCGTGATCGGCGACGCCACCAACGTCCCGGCCTCGAAGGCCGGCTCGGTGGCCCACTTCGAGGCCGAGGTGCTGACGGAGAACATCCTCCGGTTCGTGCGCGGCGAGCCGCTCCAGGAGACGTTCGACGGCCACGCCAACTGCTTCGTCGAGACCGGCGACGGCAAGGCGCTGCTGATCGACTTCAACTACACCCACGAGCCGGTGCCGGGCACCTTCCCGTTCCCCGGCGTCGGCCCGATGCGCCTGCTCTCCGAGACGCGCATGAACCACATGGGCAAGATGGCCTTCCGCTGGATCTACTGGAACATGCTGCTGAAGGGGCACCACATCCCCTTCGTCACCACCACGATGCAGGAAGCGGGCAAGGACTTCTCCTGAGCCCGCTGCCGCTCCTGCGCCACGCCCCGGACAAGACCATGGACCGAAGCATCGCCGGCACCACCGTCACCGTGAACGAGGAAGGCTACCTCACCGACCTGGCGCAGTGGACGCCGTCGGTCGGCGAGGCGCTGGCCGGTGAGGCCGGCATCACCCTCACGCCCCGCCACTGGGCCGTGCTCGAGTACCTGCAGCGCGAGTTCCGCAGCAATGCCCCCCTCAGCATCCGGCGGATCGGCAAGAGCGGCGTGACCGACATCAAGGAGTTCTACCAGCTCTTCCCGGTGGCGCCGCTCAAGACGGCGTCGAAGATCGCCGGCATCCCCAAGCCCGCCAGTTGCATCTGACGCGCGCCGGACCACCCGCACCAGGGACAGTCATGACGGAGTATGACGGCAAGATCCGCAAGATGATGATCATCCTGTCGAAGGCGACGCTGGAAAACGTCTATGCCGCCTTCGTGCTCGCCAACGGGGCCCGCATGGAGGGGATCGAGGCGGAGATCTTCTTCACCTTCTTCGGGCTGGAGGCGATCCACAAGCAGAAGCTGGAGCACCTGCACACCGCCACCGTCGGCAACCCGGCCATGCACATGCCGACGATGCTCGGCGGGTTGCCGGGGATGGAGGCGCTCGCGACGATGATGATGAAGCGCGAGATGGAGAAGATCGACATGCCCGACGTGCATGAGTTCCTCGACATCCTGAAGGCCTCCGGCGTGAAGCTCTGGGCCTGCAAGCTGGCGATGGACATGTTCCACCTCACGAAGGACGACCTGTACGACGATGTCGACGGCGTGCTGACGGTGGGTGACTTCTACCAGCAGGGGTCGGGACTCGGGACGCACATGCTGTTCGTGTGACCCACGGTCCCGACGCGACGCGGCGGCAGCCCGGATCCCCGGACTGCCGCCGTCGTCGCGTACTGGCGGCGCGCTACTTCTGCTTCGCCTCCAGCATGCGCTCCAGCAGGGCGATGATCTTCTTGCAGCAGGCATCACTCACCCCGCCCCGCCCGCCCGGGTCACCGGTGACGGGGGGCTGCTTGATCGTGCCCTCGACGTACTTGGACCGCATCACCTCGCGGTGCACCGGTTCGCCGTCCCGCGTGAAGCCGCTCGCGCGGAAGGTGAACGAATAGGTGCCGGCCACCGCCGTGTGCGTGAAGAGGCGCGCGTACTCGCCGTCATCGGCATCGCCGTCGTCGTGTGCACCGTCATCGGCGAGCACGATGTTGGTCCACGCCTGGCCGTCGGGCGCCACGGCGTCCACGGTGACCGTGCACCCGGTCACCGGCAGCCCCGCCTCGGTGGGCATCCCGGTGAGACGGATCGGCTGCCCGACGCTCACCGGCGCGCCCGTCACGTAGGCCTGGAGCCGGAAGTTCGACCCGACACCGATGGCATAGCCGAACTCCACCGGTGCCTTGTACTCACCGCAGTCCGCACCCGCGAACCCGATCGACTTCGGCTTCCGCGGCGGGTTGCCACGGCAGACCTTGCCGTCGTGCATGACGATAAGCTTCCACCGCCCCGCATAGCGCTGGGGCTCCTTGGCCGGCATCACGAAGTCGAGGAAGCGGGACGTCTCGGTGAAGCCGCTCCGCATCTGGAAGCCCGGCGGGACGAACCCGCCGTCGACGATCTCACCCGCAGGGCTCTCGAGCCAGAACGGCAGCCGCAGCCCGCCCAGGTCGTAGATCACGATCATCGCGTTGACGTCACCGTTCAGGATGTCGAACTCGTAGACGTTCTTGTTGCCGGGATACACCAGGTCCTTCGGATCCGAGATCGTCGAGGCATCGAAGAGATCCATGTAGATCTGCGTGTAGTACTTCATGAGCTGGTACGCCGTGGCCGGCTGCGTCGGGTCCACCGCGAACCAGTTGCCGCCGGACCCGCTCGAGAGCTGCGCCAGCTGCGACGCGTCGATGTCCTGGCCGGTCCCGAGGCCGACGGCGTAGATCTTCACGTCCGCCGGTGGCACGAACGGCAGGGTCGCGATCATCACCGCCGGGTTGCCCGGGTCGCGCGCCATGCCACCCAGCACGGAGTAGAACTTGTTGTCCGCCGGGTTCTTGAACGCCGTGTTGTCCATGCCGTCGGTGAGCACCACCACGGACTTGGTGAGCAGCGCCGGCACGGGCCCGGTGCGCGGGACCGCGAACTCGGGGATGCCGGTCATCACGCCCGCCGCGATCGCCGTCCAGCCGTTCGGCGTGAGCGGCGGATCCTTGATCGCATCCACCTTCGACTGCTGATTGCCGGCCGTCACCTCACCGATGCCGAGGAAGGTCGACGCATCGGTGGAGAACCGTGTGCCCGCGATCCGGTTCCCCAGGTCGGGCGGGATGAGGCTGGCGAACAGCCGGCCGGCCTGCATGGCAGCCCCCATCTTGTTGCCGCCGCCCTGCACCGCCTGCGCCATGCTTCCCGAGGTGTCGATCACCGCCACCGCATCCACCACGTTGCCCGCGATCACGCTCGCCGTCAGCGGCAGCGTGAAGCTCGCCGGCCCGTTCGAGGCGTTGTGGGAGTCGATCGTGAGGGTGGCCGTCGCCGTCTTCGGCGGCGTGTCGTTGGCGTGGAACACCACCACCACTTCCTCCTTCCCGTCACCCGTCTGGCCCCCGCCGCAGTGTTCCTCGGGGTGCACGATGTACGACCGGCTGGCCTGCACGTCGGTGATCGACTGCGACGCCTTCATGAGCCCGAACAGCGCGGCGTCGGGGCCCGAGATGCTCGCGGTGAAGGTCAGCGTGTCGTCACCGGTGTTGGTGACCGTGATGAAGCGCGGCATGCGGTAGCCCTGCCGCACCTCGCCGAAGGCCGGGAACGGCGCCGGCGGCACGGAGATCACGGCGTTGGGAATGCACCCGTCGCCGAGCAGCGTGATGGTCTTGGTGCCGCCGGGCGTGCCGACCACCGTCACCACGGACGACACGGGGCCTTCCACCGCGGGCGTGAACGTCACCGGCACCACCTGCGACTGTCCGCACGTCAACGTCCCCGCAAACGCCGGCCAGTCGAACACGCCGCTGCCGGCGGAGACGCTGAAGGCGATCGGCACGTCGCCGGTGTTCTTGACGGTGAAGGTCCCGTTCACCGGCGTCCCGACCAGCTTGTGCCCGTAGTCGAGCGGATTCGCCGTGACCGTGAACGCAGGCTGCGCCGTCTGGGCCTGCCCGCTGCAGACGATGCTGGACGCGCCGTTGGCCGGCGTGCGGGTGATGGGCAGGCTCACGTTGTTGAACGACCCCGCCGCTGCCGGCGCGAACGTGACCGTCACCGTCATGGACTCGTTCTTCGCGAGCTTGGCCGGGAACGACTGGCTCTGCGCAGTGACGGAATACGGCGCCACCGAGCCGACCCCGTCGATCGACAGGCAGTCGTCACCGTCGTTCTTGAGCGTGAACTGCTTGGTGGACGTGGGGGCAGCGCAGCCACCGAGCTTCACGGTGGAGAATGTCGTCGGGTTCGACGGCGTCAGCTTGACCTCGCCTGCCGGCAGCTCCACCGGTCCCGCCTTGATCGCACCGCCGTCCTTGATCTGCACCTTCAGCGGTGAACCGGCCACGACCTCGCCGATCACCTGGTTCACCGGCGTGAACGGAGGTGGACCACCGAGGATCACGGCGCCGGTGTCGCTCCGCAGGATCGCAAGCCCGCCGGTGCCCGACGGCGTTGGCGCACCGATCAGGCACACCACACCGTTGCCCAGGCTGGGCTGGAGGAACGGCAGCCCGATCGCCGAGATGAACATCACGTTGGTGGAGGTGAGCGACGGCCCGGTGAAGTCCACGATGCTCATCGCCTGGTTGCCGGGGTTCGTGGTCTCCGACGTCAGGATGGCGAGGAAGTTGTCGGTGCCGAAGAACTTGTGGCGCACCACCTGCCCGCCCGGCTCGGGAAAGTTCAGCGTGCCGTTCGGGGCGGAGATGGTGACGCCCGACGACGTGTGCGTGACGGTCCTGCCGCCCTTCGTCTCGGTCGCGTTCAGCCAGGTGCCTTGCGAACTGTTGTCGAACAAGCTGACGGTGGGTGTGCCGAGCGGTGTGCAAGCCATGGCTGTTCCTCTGACGTGTGGGTCGTGGGACTGCGTGCGCTGCGCTGGGTGGGAACGGTCGACGCCGCCTGCGCGTCACTGCGGACATCGCCGTCCGCAGCTTCAACGCACCGATTGCAGTGGCTGCATCACGACTCATCCGTGGCGCACGGCTCACCCTGCTGCGCGGGCAGCGTGCAGGCACGGCCGTGGCCAGCGTCATGCCCGGATCCGTCACAGGCGACAAGCACATCCATTGTTCGGCTCGCGGCGGGCGCGGGCGCGGCAGCCTCAGGCGGCTGTGTCCCGCAGCCGCGCAGCAGGCCGGGCCGGCGCGGCCCGGGTCGCGATCATCACCAGCCCCGCGCCGATCAGCAGGAACACGGCGATCACGTACAGCCCCGCCGTCGCCGAGCCGGTGGCATCCTTCGCCACGCCGATGATGTACGGGCTGAGGAAGCCCGCCAGGTTGCCGATGGAGTTCACCGCAGCGATGCCCGCCGCCGCCGAGGCCCCGCGCAAGGCGGCCGTCGGCAGCGTCCAGAACAGCGCGATGTTCGACAGCGAGCCCGCCATCGCCGCACTCATCGCCACCAGCCCGATGGTCAGGCTGGTGCTGAAGTTCCCGGCCGCGACCAGCCCTGCCGCGCCGAGCACCGCACCCGCCACCAGGTGCCAGCGCCGCTCGCGGTGCCGATCCGAGCTCCACCCCACCAGCACCATGAACACCGCCGCCACGGCCGACGGAATGCCGCTCAGCAGCCCGATGCGGCCGGCATCCTCCACCCCCATCGTCCGGATCAGCTGCGGCAGCCAGAACGAGATGCCGTACAACCCCATCACGAAGCTGAAGCTGATGCCGGCGAAGAGGATCACGCGCGGGTCGCGCAGCGTCGCGAACACGTTCGCATGCTCCACGCCTCCGGCCTCCTGCTCGAGGTTGCGGAGCAGCAGCCGCCGTTCGTCCTCGGGCAGCCAGCGCGCCGTGGTGATCGACTCGGGCAGCAGGAAGAACACCGCGACGCCCATCACCAGCGAGGGAATCCCCTCGAGCAGGAACAGCCACTGCCAGCCGGCCAGCCCGCCCCGGCCCGCCATCACCTCGAGGATCATGCCGGACAGCGGCCCGCCGATCACGCCCGAGATCGCGACACCGGTCATGAAGAGCGAGATGATCTGCGCCCGGCGTGACGAGGGATACCACTGCGTGAGGTACAGCACGATGCCGGGAAAGAATCCCGCCTCGGCGAGGCCGAGCAGGAAGCGCACCAGGTACAGCGACCACGGCCCGGTGACGAACATCGTGAGCATCGAGAGCACGCCCCAGGTCACCATGATCCGCGCGATCCACCGCCGTGCACCCACGCGGTGCAGGATCAGGTTGCTCGGCACCTCGAACAGGAAGTAGCCGATGAAGAAGATGCCGGCGCCGATGCCGTACGCCGTGTCGCTCATGCGCAGGTCCGACAGCATCTGGAGCTTGGCGAACCCGATGTTCACGCGGTCCAGGTACGCGACCACGTAGCAGAGGAACAGGAACGGGATCAGGCGCAGCGTGACGCGCCGGTACGCCCGCGCGGCGAGTGGGGAATCGGCGGCCGGCGCCGGCGTGGGGGGCATGCGCCCAATATGGCGCGCGGTCCCGGCAGCCGGCATGCCGCGATGAGGGCTCACTGTGCCCGACAGCTCGGTGAGGTCCACCGCGGCACGCACGAGTGTGACCTGTCGACGCCGGAGCCGGGTGCGGTGGTCACGACAGCCGGTGATCGCCGCGCGGTGGCGAAGGGGGTGGTCACCCCCTGCTGTCACGCCGTGTCAGCACCATCGCCACCACGCCGAGCACCAGCCACGCGGCGCCCACCACCAGCGCCAGCCGGCTCGCCTCCACCAGCACCCAGATCGTGATGCCGGCGCCGGCAATGGGAACCACCCAGTGCCACACGCGGGCCACTGCCCGCTGCCGCGCCACGTAGTAGCCCACCACCGAGGCGTGGAGCAGCGTGAACGCCACCAGCGCGCCCACGTCCACGATCGACACGAGCACCGACAACCCGTCGTCGCGCCGCGCCGCCCAGACGGCCACCACCAGCGTGAGCGTGGCCGCGGCACCCAGCGCCACGGTCGGCACCCCGCGCTCCGCATCCACGCCGGCCAGCACCGTCGGCAACCGGCCATCGCGCGCCATGCCGAAGAGCAGCCGCGCCGCCGCAGCCTGGCCGGTCATGGCCGAGAACGCGGGACCGATCGCCTTGGTGATCGCGAGGACCGTCGCCAGCCAGGCGCCGATCGCGCCGCGCGTTGCATCGTAGAACGCGGTACCCTGCGCCCCGGGACGCGCCGCGAGCTGGGACGGTGTCACGGTGCTCAGCAACGCCGCGAGGTACGACTGCACGATGAACGCCGCCCCGGCCACCACCAGGCAGAACACGATCGCCGTCCCCACCTGCCGCGCATCGCCGGCATTCTCCTCCGCGAACGACGCGATCGCATCGAAGCCCAGGTAGGAGAGCACCGCCACCGAGATCGCGCCGGCCACCGGCCCGATGGGCGTCACGGCGCCGGCCGCGGCCGAGCCCATTCCCGTGAGCGGCGAGAGCCACGGGCGCGCTGGCCCGTCCTGCAGCAGCACCGTCAGCGCACTGACCACGAAGATGCCCAGCACCACGATCTCGCCCACCAGCACCACACGCCCCGCCCGCGCCGCCACGCCGACACCACGCAGGTTCAGCAGCGTGGTGATGGCGAACGCCACCACCGTGAAGATCCACGCCGGCACACCGGGCACGAGGGCATGCAGCGCGATCCCGGAGAACAGGTATGCCACTGCCGGGATCAGCAGGTAGTCCAGCATGATCATCCAGCCGGCGATGAACCCGGCGCCGGCGCCCAGTCCCTGCGTGGCGTAGGCGAACACCGAGCCGGCGTGCGGCACCACGCGCGACATCTGCGCATACGACCACGCCGTGCACGCCATCGCGAGCGTCGCCAGCACGTACACCAGCGCCACCGCCCCATCGGCCTGCGCATCGAGCACACCGAACACCCCCACCGGAGCCAGCGGGCCGATGAAGAGCAGGCCGAAGACCACCAGGTCGCGCAGCGTGAGGCTGCGCCGGAGCGTCGGCTGCGATGCGGCCTGCGGTGCGGCCTGCGGTGGCGTGGGCATTCGCACACGGTAATCGGGCCGCACCCACGCCGCAGCCGGCACTGGCGGAAACACGACCGGCCGCCACGCGTGTTGCGCAGCGGCCGGTGCGGCGTGGTGCCGGGCGGGGTGGCGAAGCTACGGGAGCGGCACGTCCGCTGGTGTGCGACGGCGGCGCACGCGGCAGAGTGCCACCAGCCCGACCAGCAGCAGCGCGTTCGTCGCCGGTTCCGGCACGACAGCCGACGACACCGTGTTGGTGAACGAGAAGCTCAGGTCATTGTACCCGCTGTCACCCTCCGGCGTGTTCTCGAGGTCCTCGAACGACACCAGCGTCGTGCCCGGCGCATACTCGTTCTGCACCCGCGCATGGCACTTGCCGTCGGCGTTCCGCGACGAGGGACCGCTGAAGTAGTTGTTCCCCGTGTTGGTGACCTCGAGCCGGAAGATCAGCTCCGTGCCGCTGGCGAACGAGCCGAGCGTCACCTGGCTGTTCACGGCCGACGTCTGGTTGTTGAAGATGAACAGGTCGTTCGTCTTGTCCCCGTCGTCACCGGGCGTGCCACCAGCCGTGAGCATCAGGAACAGGTTGTTGCTGAACGTGGCCGAGTTGCCGAGGTACGTTGCCACGACGGGAGCCGAGCCGCCGGCGATCACCAGGCGGCACTCGGTGCCGACGGGTGCGATCGGAAAGGCGAGAACAGGCTGCACGCCAAGCACGAGGCTGCTGGCGAGCAGGAGTGCAGTACGACGCATGCGGGACCTCCAGGGGTGGGAGAGGGTCGACACGACTACACATAGGCGCACAGTGCCCACTTCTGCAATCGCCAGCCTCGGCGCACCATGTCGGCGTCGCGCACCTGCACGCGCCGCTGTCCTCCGGCCTCAGCCGTTGAGCGCGTCGTCGGCAGCGAGCACATCGGGGGTGCAGCCGGTGTGGTACAATGGCCTCGTGTCGCGGCGTACGCGGCCAGCGCATCCGCCCAGCTCCCCCGGATCAATGCCCGCCTTCCTCCGCCCGCCCTACCTGCTGCTCTCCGCCGTCGGGACCGCCCTCGTCGCGTGGCTGGTGCCGATCAACGACGGGCCGGTGGGGAGCGCGCTGGTCCTGCTCGTCGTCTGGCTCGTGCTCGCCTACGGACTCTGGGCGCTGCGCGACCTCGCCTCACTGCGCCGCGACATGACGGCCGGCCGCACCGCGACGCCAGTGCGTGCTCCGCTGCCGGTGCCGACGCCACCGGCCGAGACGGTGCACGACGCGCCGCCGAACGAGCCGGTGGAACGCGTGACCGGCGCCGAGCATCTGTTCGGCGAGCCGGAGCGGCGCGATGTCCGCGACATCGTGGCGCTGTTCGCGGCCACCGGGGTGTTCGCCCCCGCTGCGCCACGGCCGGAGCATCTCCACGAGGCAGCGGCAGACATGGGGGCTCCGGTCACGCAGGGCCTCGTGCTCACCGCGTTGCACGAGGCGGCGTACTATCATGCGGGCTTCGACGCCGCGTCGTGCATGCAGAACCTCGCGTTCCACCAAAGTCACGCCGAGCAGGTCGCCGACGCGCTGCGATCCCAGATCGCCGACATCGCGCGGCTCTCACGCGGTGCGCTCGATGTGCGGGAGATCTCGATCGACCTGCGGCTCGCCGATGGCCCGGGCCCGCACCCCGATTGCACGGTGACGATGCGCGTGAACGGCACGCCGCTCACCGTGATCTGGGAGCCCGACGCGAAGTACCTCTCCACGCACCTGCACGTGGCGCTGGCCATCGTCATGCGCCGCACCGGGAGCCCGCTGCGCCTGGCGTGGCTGTGGACCGACCAGGGCGCGTGGCTCTCGGCGCTGTCCGAACCTGCCCTCGCGGCACTGAACGACACGCCCGTCGGCTTGCGCAGTGGACACGAGTTCTGGGACTGGATCGACGACGCCGAGCCGATCTCGGCCGGGGAGTGGCGCGCGACGGACCCGGAGGGTCGCCCGGCGCGCGATTGACAGACGGAGGCGGCCGCGTCGATTTCACCCGCGGCCGGTCGGCGCCGGCCACGGCCCGACCCGCCGATCCCTGACGCCACCGCACCTGGAGGCCGCCCGCATGCGCACGCTCGAGAAGCGGATCGACCGGCTGAACATCGACGAGGAACGCGACCGGCTCGAGGCCAGCGAGCGGTTCCGGGTCACGGGCATCCGCTCAATCCGCGGCGTTCCCGACGAGTGCCTCATGCGCTACGTCGCGCGACGCGCACCAAGGCCGCGACCGGTGCTCGCGCTACGCGGTGTGCGGGGGGTGAAGGGCCTGGTCGAGATGAGCCGCAGCCGCGCCGTCGCACGTCGCGTGTTCGACCTCACCACGCCGCCGTCATCCGGCACGCCGCGCGCGATCGCCACCGCGTTCATCACGCGGCTCGCACACGTCCTTGGCATCCACCCGCAGCTGGCGGGCCTGAAGTACGAACGCACCAAGACCACCATCCTCGGCTCGCACGTGCTGTTCCAGCAATACGTGGGGCTGACGCAGATCTCCGGTGCCTGGCTGCGCGTGGACATCGCGCCCGACGGCCGCGTGTTCAACGTGCAGAACGACACCACGCCGCACCAGGTGATGCAGGCGCGGGTCACGGCGATGCCGCTGACGGCGGCCCGCGCCACGCGTTCACGGCTGCCGGGCGACGAAGGTGCGGTGCTGTCGCACGCGCGCGTGACGGCGCTCGCCCGCGCGGCCGTGCGCCGCGAGCCCGGCGCGCGCACCACCGTGACGGAACCGGAACTCACCTACCGCATCGTCACCGGCACGCCGCAACTGGCGTGGAAGGTCGTGGTGGACGTGAGCAGGCCGCGGCAGCAGTGGAAGCTCTATCTCGACGCCTTCACCGGCGCGGTGCTCTGGAAGCGCAGTGTGCTCAAGCATCGTGCGCGCGCCGGGCGCGTGTTCGACCCGAACCCCGTCGCCGCGCTCGACGACATCACGCTGCGCGCCGCGCGCCGCGTGCTCCCCGACGCCGCCTATCGCACGGTCACCCTGCCCGACGTGTCGCGCAGCGGCCTGCTCGACGGCCCGTTCGTGACCACCCGCCCCACGCCACGGCGTGTCCGGCGCCGGCGCGGGAGCTTCGACTTCCGTCGCGGCGAGCGCGGCTTCGGCGAGGTGATGGTCTACTACCACATCGACCGCCTCCAGCGGCACCTGCAGTCGCTGGGGTTCACGGGGCTCCTCGATTTCCCCTTCCCGGTGAACGTCACCGCCAGCCGCGAGGACAACTCGTACTACGACCCGGATGCCAGGTCGGTGGCGCTCGGCACGGGCGGCGTGGACGACGCCGAGGATGCCGAGACCGTGATCCACGAGTACGGGCACGCGCTGCAGGATGCGCAGATCCCGGGGTTCGGCGAGTCGGTGGAAGCCGGCGCGATGGGCGAGGGGTTCGGCGACTTCCTCGCCGCGAGCACATATGCCGACCGGAAGTCGGCGCGCCTCCGTGCCACCCTCAGCGGGTGGGACTGCATCGAGTGTGAGCCCCAGGGAGGCGTGCCCTGCCTGCGCCGCCTCGACAGCCGGAAGCGCTTCCCGCGCGACTTCGTGGGCGAGGTGCACGACGACGGCGAGATCTGGAGCGCCTGCCTCTGGCAGCTGCGCATCGCCCTCGGGCGGGAGGCGGCCGAGCGGCTGGTGGTCGCGCACCACTACCTCCTCAATCGCTGGGCATCGTTCGAGGATGCGGCGCACGCGCTGCTCACCACCGACCGGCAGCTCTGTGCCGGCCGGAACGCGGTCCTGATCCGCGGGATCTTCGGCGTCCGGGGCGTCCTGCGGCGGTGACCTGCGGCGCGGGCGCGTCGTCACAGGCGGATACCACCTTCCCCGGTCCCCAGGCGATGAAGCCCAGCAAGCCGTTCGTCCGCGTACTCGCCCTCACGGCCGTCGGCGCCGCGGTGGTGCTCCTCACCCCGCAGGCCCCGCGCGCGGCCGCTGCACATGCGGCCGCCACGCAGGACGGCATGCCGCTCTCCACGAAGCTCACGCCGGAGATGATCGACTACTTCGGGCTGGGCGTGGCATTCGAGCGGCCGTCGGTTGCCGCGCTGGTGGCCTGCCACGACACGCCGGCCTGCGGCGCCAGCGACAGCTCGACGGTGCGGTTCACCGATGCCTCGGGGGCCGAGGTCCGCGTCTACGACGGCATGCCGGCGTCGACCATCGAGCAGGTGCGGCGCGTGCAGGCCTCACCCGCCGACGGCGTGACCGAGACGCGCATCCTCGTGCGCCATTTCTCGAAGGATGCGCAGGGACGGCTCGTGATGAGCGGCACCGACTCGATCGTGAAGGTGGCGGCGGCCGGCGCCGGCCGCGCCGCGGCATCGACGGTGACGCGCGTCAACCGCTACACCGACGTGCGCTACCTCGTGAACGATCCCCGCTTCCCGTGGCCGATCACGGGGCTGGTGGTGCTCGAGCTCTCGGACGTGGCGGGCATGACCCAGCGCCCGGCAGTGCACACGGCCAGCCACGCCGCGGTGAGCTTCGACGGCACGGCGGTGGCGCAGGTGCTCACCACCGGCGCGCTCTCGCACCGCGCGAACCTGCAGGACAAGCGGCTCGAGACGGTGGTCCCGGACCGCTAGCTAGTGGCGTGCAATCGAAGTTCGGATAGCACGAAGCCGGATGGAGCGCCTGGATGGCCAGGCGAAAACCGCAGCAATACCAGCGGTATTGCGAGGATTTTCAACGCCGCCAGCCGGGATGCCCCGACCGGCGACTGCTTCCGGAACTTCGATTACACGCCACTAGTACACCGGCACCAGCCAGGCGCGGTACCGCTCCACCTTGCCGGCCACGATGTCGAAGAACAGTGCACGCAGGCGCTGCGTGACGTCGCCCATCACACCCCCCGCCACGGCGCGGTGCTCGATGCGCGTGATGGCGGCGATCTGCACCCCGGTGCCGCACATGAAGCACTCGTCGGCGATGTAGACCTCGCTGCGGTCGATGCTGCGCTCCACCACCTCCACGCCGAGTTCCTCGCGCAGGAGCTGGATCACCGACCGGCGCACGATCCCCTCGAGCACGTTCGACGTCACGGGCGGCGTGATCGCGACCCCGTCGCGCACGATGAAGAAGTTGGCCGAGCTCATCTCCGAGACGTGGCCATCGTCGTTGAGCACCAGCGCCTCGTCGTAGCCGGCCAGGCGCACGTCGGTGCTGCTGAGTGCCGAGTTGACGTAGGCGCCGGCGATCTTGCCGCGCGCCGGGATGGCATTGTCGTCCACGCGGCGCCACGCCGAGAAGGCCACGTGGGCGCCGGCCTCATTGGCGATGTAGCGGCCGAACGGCAGGCTGAAGATCGTCACCGCCGAGGCCATGTCGTTCAGCCTCAGGTGGATCGACAGCTCCGAGAGGTAGGCCAGCGGCCGGATGTAGCAGTTCTCGCGGAACCCCTCCGCCCGCAGGAGCTCGGCCGTGATCCCCGTGAGCTCCTCGGCCGACTGCGGCAGCGCCATGCGCAGCATGCCCGCCGACTGCAGGAAGCGCCGGTAGTGGTCCAGCGGCCGGAAGATGTAGAGCTGTCCCTCGTCCTCGTTCCAGTAGCCGCGCAGGCCGCCGAACACCGCCGTCCCGTAGTGGAGGCCGTGGGTCATCACGCTGACCGTGGCCTCGCCGATGGGGACGATGCGGTTGTCGAAGTAGGCGAAGCGGGTGGCGGGCGGGGTCATGGCGTGGTCGGGGATCGGCTGGTGCGGTGCGGCGCGGGGATGGGGGAAAGGTAGGGCCTTGCCGGCGCCGCCGGCCCGGCCGCGGCGGCCGATGAGAGGAAACCGGCGCCCGCTGCGCGTGAGGGGAGAGCGGCCCACCCGCCGGCCCTTCTCACCCGTCTCCCTCAGCCGCGGAGCTGCGATGTCCACCCGACTCCTGGTCCTCGTCACCGCCGCCCTGCTCACCCTCGCGGGCTGTGGCGATGGCGCGCCGACCGATCCCGCCACGCCGCGCGTGACGATGAAGATCGCCCCCGACTCGACGACCCTGAGCCGCAGCCAGCGCAAGGTGTTCAGGGCGAGCGCGGTGAGCGGCAGCGTGCCGGCTGGCGGCCGGCTCGTCTGGGCGGTGCTCGGCAGCGGCACGCTCTCGGGGGCCGCCGGCGACAGCGTGACCTACGTCGCGCCGGCGGCGGATGGCGTGGATACCCTCACCGTGCAGGTGCTCGATGCCAGCAGCACCCCCGTGGGCGGCGGGGCGACGCCCGTGCGGACGGCAAGCGGCACCGCGCTGGCCGTCGCGATCAGTCCCGTCTCTCCGCATGTGGAGTCCCAGACGGGGGCGGGCACCCAGTTGCTCGTCGTGACCCCCACCACCGGCACGATCCCGGTCGGGGGCAGCTATCGGTGGACGATCACCGGTGCCGGTGCCACGACGGGCCTCTTCAGCGGCAGCAGCGCCACCACCGCGACCACGACCGTCAACAACGCCACGTACGTCTCGCCGGCCGGTGCGACCACCGACACCGTGCGGGTCGAGGTGCGGAACGCGTCGGGTGCCGTCGTGGCGATGGCCTCCACACCAGTGCTCGTGTTCCCCGGCCTGGTGTGGGCCAACACCGGCGCCAACACGCTCTGGGCCCAGAACAACTACGGCAACGGGGCCTACACGTCGCCTGGGGGAGGGCTCGGTCGCGTGGACCTGAATGCCGGCACCGGCGCCGAGCAGGTGAGCTGCGTGTACCAGAACCTGTTCCCCGTCCGGCTCTCGACCTTCCTGCAGTTCAACGTCACCCTCTACGCCCCGCGCAACGTCCGCGTGAAGGCGGGTGACGTGTTCGTGCAGGGCGCGACGCCGGCCACCACGCCGGGCGCGCTGTCCATGCCTCAGGTCTCCGGTGTCAACTCGATCACGCTCACCGTGAGCTCCGTGCTGACGCAGAGCGACGGCGCCGACTTCCTCACGTTCAGCTTCACCACCGCCGGCAACGCCGCGGGCTACACCGGGACGATGAGCGGCACGGGGCAGTGTGTGGTGCGGTATCCGTTCTAGTGGCGTGTCATCGAAGTTCGGATGGCACACAGCTGGATGGGGCGCCTGGTTGGCCAGGCGAAAACCGCAGCAATACCGGCGGTATTGCGAGGATTTTCAACGCCGCCAGGGCACCGCGCTGCGACGGCGCCCCACCGCCTTCACCAGCTCGATCACGATCACCGGCGCGGCGGAGCAGGCCGCGACCAGGCCCCAGTCCGCCCACGTCAGCGAGACGGTGTCCAGCACCCCGCGCAGGAAGGGCACCTCCACCGCCGCCAGTTGCAGCGCCGCGCTGCCCAGCACCGCACCCCAGAGCCAGCGGTTGCCCAGGAAGCCGGCGCCGATGATCGACGCGGTGCGCGACCGCGCACTGAAGGTGTGCACGATCTGCACCATCGAGAGCGTCATGAACGCGACCGTCACGGCATGGGCCAGCTCCGTGCCGCTGCGCCCGTGCCAGCGCATCCCGACCGCGAACGCGACCAGCGTGCTCGCGGCCAGGAGCATCCCCTGCCACGCGATCAGCCACGCGAAGCCGCGCGTGAGCAGCGCCTCGCCCGGGTCGCGCGGTGGCTGCTGCATCACGCCCGGCGCCGCCGGCTCCATCGCCAGCGACAGCGCCGGGAACAGGTCCGTCACCATGTTCAGCCAGAGGATCTGCAGCACCCCGATCGGCAGCGGCCAGCCGAGCATGATCGCGGCGAACACCGTGAGGATCTCGGCGAAATTGCAGGCGAACAGGTAGTGGATGAAGCGCAGGATGTTGGAGACGATCACGCGCCCCTGTTCCACCGCCGCGACGATGGTGGCGAAGTGGTCGTCGGTGATGACGATGTCCGCCGCATCCTTCGCCACGTCGGTGCCGCGGATGCCCATCGCGATGCCCACGTCGGCCGCCTTGAGTGCGGGCGCGTCGTTCACGCCGTCACCGGTCATCGCCACCACCGCCCCCTCGCGCTGCAGCGCCGCGACGATCTGCAGCTTGTGCTCCGGCGTCACCCGCGCGAACACCGCCGCGTCGGCCACCACCCGCTCCCAGCCGGACGCATCCAGGCCGGCCAGCTCGCGCGCGTGCACCACCCGCAGCGTCCGCCCGTCGGCCGCGTGGTCGATGCCGAGCTGCCGCGCGATCTCGGCAGCGGTCACGAGCTGGTCGCCGGTGATCATCACCACCCGGATGCCGGCGCGACGGCAGACGGCCACCGTCTCGGTCACCCCGTCGCTGAGCGGGTCCATCATCCCCACCAGGCCCACGAACGTCAGGTCGTGCGCCAACGTCTCCACCGGCGCGTCGTCGCCGGCGTCCAGTTCGCGGCATGCCAGCGCCAGCACGCGCAGCGCCTGGCCGGCGAGCACGTTGTTGCGATCGACCCAGGCTGCCCGCGCGTCATCGGTGAGCGGGGACCGGCCCTCCGCAGTCAACTCCCACCCGCTCGCGGCGAGGATCGACGACGGGGCCCCCTTCGCGAACACCACCCGCGATCCGTCGGCCCGCTGGTGCACCGTGTGCATCCGCTTCGTGGCGCTGTCGAACGGACTCTCCGCCGTGCGCACCCACGCCGCCTGCAGCGCCGCCCGCGAGAGCCCCGCCTTCTCGGCCAGCACCACCAGCGCGACCTCCGTGGGGTCACCGAGCACCGTGACGGCGTCACCGGTGCGCTGCACGGTGGCGTCGCCGCAGAGTGCGCCGATGCGGAGGGCGATCGCGAGCGGATCACCGGCAGTGGCGCCGGCGAGGACGGTCGCCTCGTGGCCGGCGTCGTGCAGCACCCCGTCGCGCGCGTAACCCTGGCCCGTGACCTCGATGCGGCGCGGGCCGGCCAGCAGCACGCGCACCGTCATCTCGTTCTGCGTGAGTGTTCCCGTCTTGTCGGTGCAGATGACCGTGGTGGCGCCGAGGGCCTCGACCGCCGGCAGCCGCCGCACCAGCGCCTTCATCCGCGCCATGCGCTGCATGCCGACGGCCAGCGTCATGGTCGTCACCGCCAGCAGCCCTTCCGGCACCGCCGCGATGGCCAGCGACACCCCCACCTCCAGCATGCGCAGCAGGTCGTTGCCACGCAGCCAGCCGGCCACCACGATCACCGCGCAGAGCACCAGGACCAGCACCAGCATCGCGCGGCTGAGCTCCGCCAGCTTCGCTTCGAGCGGTGTGGCGCGATCCGCGACATCGGCGATCAGCCTGCCCACGTGTCCCAGCTCCGTGTCGGCGCCGGTGGCCGTGACCTCGGCCGACCCGCGTCCCGCCATCACCGTCGTCCCCATGTGCACCATCCCCGTGCGGTCGCCGAGGGCGGCACCCGCGTCGGGTTCCGGCGCATGCACCTTGAGCACCGCCACCGACTCACCGGTGAGCGACGACTCGTCCACGTGCAGGCCCGTGGCGTGCAGCACGCGCGCATCGGCCGGCACGCGATCGCCGGCATGCAGCAGCACCACGTCACCCGGCACCAGCTCGCTGGCCGGCACCTGGCGTTCGTGGCCATCGCGGCGCACCCGCGCCACCGGCACCTCGTGGCTGCGCAGCGAATCGAGCGCACGCCCCGCCTTCCACTCGGTGCCGAAGCCGATCAGTGCGTTGAGCAGGATCACGACCAGGATCGCGATCCCCTCGCTCAGGTCGCCCATGGCGAAGGCGATCCCGCTGGCCACCAGGAGCAGCAGCACGATCAGGCTGCGGAACTGGTGGGCGAGGATCGCGAGCGATGAGCGCTGGCGGGCCGGCGGCAGGGTGTTCGGGCCGTGCGACTGCAGCAGCTCGGCCGCCTTCGCGGCGGTGAGTCCCTTGCCTGCGCTGTCCGGCGCCGCTGGCATGCGGGTTCGTGCGGTCATCGTCTCCCGTGTTGCGTGCAGTGTACCCCTGCATCACCACGGGACGAACTCGAGCGCGTGCGATTGCGGCAAGCGCATCCGCGGGGGCGACGCACGCCGTGCGCCACCCCCGCGTTCGATGCTGCACTGCCGCGTCGCAGCACAGCATCGGACCTGCCGCCGGTGTCCCAGCCACACACCCACGACCGGCGGCCATTCACTTCGGTCCAGCGATACCGGCCGGGACGTCCGGCCGGGTCCAGCGGGAGGGTCCGGCAACCCCGCGCGGGGTCGTCCGGGCGGGACGGCAGCCCGGTATGCTGCCTCCCCACACACTAAAGCGAGAAACGCGGCGGAAACGGCTCATGACCCGTCAGAGCGCCGGTCCCCCGCCCGACGGGGTGCCCGGGCGGGCGGCCTCCGGCCTACTGTTGAGGGACCATGAGCGTCCGAATCGAGACCGTCCCCGAACACGGCGGCGCGCCCCTGCTGGCGGTCGCCCGTGCGCTCGTCGCCGAGTACGCGGCGCTGCCGCACACCGTCGGGCGCTGGTCGAACGCCGCGGCCGACATCGCGGCGCTCCCCCAGCCGTTCGTGGCACCGCGTGGCGCATTGCTGGTGGCGCTGGACGACGGTGGTGCCCTGGGGTGCGGTGCCCTGCGTCACTTCGAGCCCGGCATCGTGGAGATCAAGCGGATGTACGTGCGCCCCGCCGCCCGCGGCCGCGGCGTGGGCGAGGCGCTGCTCCGGGCGCTGCTGCACCGGGCGGCGCACCTGGGCTACGATCGTGTGCGGCTGGACACCGCCCCCGAGCTGCTGGCCGCGCGCGCGTTGTACGGGCGGCTTGGCTTCGAGCCCATTCCGCACTACCAGCCGGGCCTCCTGCCCGACACGTTGTGTTTCGAGCGGGTGCTCGGCGCCCGCGAGACGTGAGGCCGGCCCGCAACCGGATGTGGGTCGCCAGGCTTTCCACCGGACAACGGAGACAGGCACCGTGACACCGTCCACGCCCCCCGGCACCCCGTCCGCCTCGGACCTCATCACGAAGCGCATCGCCGACCTCGGCGACTGGCGCGGTGAGACCCTGCGCCGCATGCGCACACTGATCCACGACGCCGACCCCGGGGTCGTGGAGGAGTGGAAGTGGATGGGCACCCCCGTCTTCTCGCATCACGGCATCCTCTGCACCGGCGAGACCTACAAGTCCGTGGTGAAGCTCACCTTCCACAAGGGTGCGTCGCTCGCCGATCCGGCGCGGCTCTTCAACGCCAGCCTGGAAGGCAACGCGCGCCGCGCGATCGACATCCGGGAGGGCGAGGTCGTCGACGCGGTGGCGTTCACGGCGCTGGTGCGGGCGGCGATCGCGCTGAATGCCGGCGGGAAGACGACGACGGTGAAGAAGGTGGCGATGAAGAAGGCGGCAGTGAAGAAAGCGGCGGTGAAGCAGGCGGCGGTGAAGCAGGCGGCGGTGAAGAAAGCGGCGGTGAAGAGGGGCTCTGCCGCACGCAGGCCGCCCGCGGCGTCGTAGCCCCAGTTCCTGCCCAGGCCCAGGCGCACGCATCACGTGGACTTCCTCTCGAACGACCCGGCCAGTCACGACGCCTGGGCGCGCGCCATCGACGCGGCCACCGCCCTGTTCCGGCGTGCACGTCCCCGTGCGCCCTACAGTGGTGCGAGCCCCGCGACCATCGCAGCGCAGCTGCCCGCCGATCCCTGCCCCGAGCAGGGGATGCCGCTCGACCAGGCCGTGGCCGGCATGGACGCCATCGTGCGGCATTCGATCATCGTCGGCCTGCCCGGCACCGCGGCTCACCTGCACTGCCCGCCACTGATTCCGGCGCTGGCGGCCGAGGTGGTGCTGTCGGTGCTGAACCAGTCGATGGACTCGTTCGACCAGGCGCCGGCAGCGACGATGGTCGAGGAGCAGCTGTGCGCCTGGCTCTGTGCCCGTGCGGGGCTGCCGGCGGGCGCCGGCGGCACCTTCACGTCCGGGGGTACGCAGTCCAACGCCATGGGCCTCTGGCTGGCGCGTGATGCGCACCTCGCCGCGCGCGGCTGGCCGGTGCGAGCGCGCGGATTGCCGCCGGATGCGGGGCGGCTGGTGATGCTCTGCTCGGAGGTCGCGCACTTCACGGTGGACAAGTCGGCCATGCAGCTTGGACTCGGCACCGACAGTGTCGTGAAGGTGCCCGTGGATGATGGCTTCGCGATGCATCCCGCGGCGCTGCGCGAGGTGCTGGCGGCGCTGCGGCGCGACGGGCGCATCCCATTCGTGCTCTGCGCCACGGCGGGCACCACCGACCATGGTGCGATCGATCCGCTGCCGGCGCTGGCCGATGCCGCGCAGGCGTGTGGCGCGTGGCTGCACGTGGACGCCGCGTACGGGGGAGCCCTGCTCTTCTCCGACACGCGCCGGCATGCGCTGGCCGGCATCGAGCGGGCCGATTCCATCGGCCTCGACTTCCACAAGCTGCTCTGGCAGCCCGTGAGCTGCGGGGTGTTCCTGCTGCGTGATGCCGCACAGTACGCGCACATCACAACGCATGCCGACTACCTGAACCCCGTGTCGCACCTCGAGCAGGGGGTGCCAGACCTCGTGAACCGCTCGCTCGCCACCACGCGCCGGTTCGACGCGCTGAAGGTATGGTTGACGTTCCAGGCACTCGGTCGCCGGCGGCTGGGCGGCATGATCGATGCCACCTGTGACCTGGCGGGCGCGGTCGCGCGGGCGGTGGCGGCGCGTCCGGCGCTTGAGCTGGTGCATGCCCCCGTGCACCTCACCAGCGTGTTGTTCCGGTATCGTGCGGACGACCGTGTGGCAGACGCGCTGAACCAGGCCATCCGTGACACCCTGCTGGCCGACGGCACGGCGGTGATCGGCACGACACGCGTGTCGGGTCGTGCCACGCTCAAGCTCACCCTCCTGCACCCCGAGGCCTCCGTGTCCGACCTGCATGCCGTGCTGGACCTGGTGGTTGCGCGCGGTGATGCGCTGGTGGCGGCGGCGCACGGGGCGTCGTCGCGTGGATAGCGCTGCCCTGCGTCCGCTGCTGCTGCTGGGTGCCGCAGCGGTGTGTTACGCCTTGGGCGGGGTGGCGATGCAGCAGTCCGCCGGGCTCACGCTGTGGCGACCGGGTGCGCTGGTGTTCGTGGCCTTCATTGCCGGCGCCGGCCTGCAGGCGCTCGGCATGGCAGGCGGTAAGATGAGCGTGGCGTACGTGATCGTGCTCGGGCTGGAAGCCGTGCTGGCGGTCGCGCTGGGGGTGGTGCTGCTGGGCGAGCGGGTGAACGCGCCACAGTTGTTTGGGACGGTGTTGGTGGTGGCGGGGATCGTGGTGCTCAAGGCCGGTGAGTGACGCCCTTGCGGAGGCCCCGCACACGACGGGCCGCTAGCGAGACGGCATGGTGCGCGCGAAGAAGGCCCAGACGCGGTTCCACGAGTCCACCTGTTCCGGCGAATCCTCTCGCAGCAGCGTCACGCGGTTCACGCGGCGGCTGAAGGTGTGGCCGACGCTGGCCGGCCCCGGCGTGGGATTCACGTAGACCTTCGTCTCGGCCAGGTGCGGCTTCCGGGCGACGAGCGCGTCGACGAGTGGACGGGCCTCCTCGAAGTTCACGTCCTCGTCGTTCGTGGCCACGTGCACGAGCAGCGGGCGGCGGAGGCTGTCCACCCAGTAGTACGGTGAGCGCCGCACGTACTCGGCGCGGTTCTCGAAGGGCAGGCCGCGCAGTCCCGCCTGGGTGGCGAAGGAGCGCTGGTAGGACGGGCCCTTGAAGGAGAGCCGGAACAGCAGGTTCGTGACGGGCACGATCGCGGCGCCCGACCGGAACGGCACCTCGCGGGCGTGCCGCATCATGAGCAGTGCGGTGATGTAGCCACCATGGCTCCACCCCATCACGCCGATGCGTGTGGTGTCCACGTTCGCGTTCGCGCGCAGCACCTGCACGCTGGCAAGGACGTCGTCCACTTCCGTGCCGCCGTAGTCGATGCGTTCGTGGAACGCCTTCCCATACCCCGTGCTGCCGCGGTAATCCGGGGCGATGATCACGTAGCCGCGCCGGACCGCCTCGATGATGAACGGCAGGTAGTTCTGGTCCCAGTTCCCGTGCACGCCGCCGTGCACCCAGACCAGGGCCGGCCGGGTGCGCGGGCCGCGCGCGGTGAGCGGCTCGAACAGCGAGGCCGGGATCTCGAGGCCATCCACGGGGCTGGTGTACGTCACCTTGGAGAACTTCATCACCCCCGCACTCCGGGCGGCGAAGATGCTGTCGGTGGCCGCCTTGGCGGCGATCGCGCGCGCGTAGTTGGCTACGGGGTGATCGGCGGGGTCGTTGCTCACGTAGAGTGCGGCGGCGCGTGCCGAATCCACCGCAGCGCGCGGGCGCGGGCGGGCGCGCTCGTCCTGCCCCGGCAGCAGGCCCGCCATCGTGCACTGCAGGAGCGCTGCCCGGAGGAGCACGATCTGGACACGGGGGGCGAGGGGGACGCGCATGAAGGGACCGGTGGGATGGTGCTGGAGGAACCGCGCGCGGGCGTCGGGCGGACGGTGGATACCGACGCCAGGCCTCACCTGCTGCTCTATGCGCGGCGCATCGTCTCCGTTGAGAGCTGGCGGGGGTGGATCGATCGCGCATCCGATCACGCAGCGCCGGCGCGCTCGCGTGCCTCTCCTGCCTGGCACGACGTCCGGGAGCTGCCTGGCGGCTCAAGCCCGATCCGCTTCCGTCCGACATTCAATCGAATATCCGTCTGGAGCGCGGTCCGGAAACCCGGACGCGCGCTCCGCACGGCCCATCCGAACACCCTGGAGAGCAAAGCATGGATTTGGAACAGGCCATTCAGGCGCACGCACAGTGGCGCATGAAGCTTCGCACCGCCATTGCGCGGCGCGAGCCGATGGACGTCGCGACGATCGGCAAGGACAACGCCTGCGAGCTGGGCAAGTGGCTGCACACCGGCGCACGGGCCGCCTGCGGCAACTGCGACGGCTTTGCACACCTCGTCGCGACGCATGCGCGGTTCCACACGGAAGCCGCGAAGGTCGCGACGCTGATCAACGCCCAGCGCTTCGACGAGGCAGAGCGTCAGATCGGCGCGGACTCCGCCTTCGTGCGGGCGTCGAAGGAGGTCGGCGTCGCGATCGTGCGGGTGAAGCAGTCTGCGGGCAGGACGGCGGGGGTCTGACCCTCGCGCGGGTCCGGCCGTGGCGGGCGACCAGGCTCGGGTTTGACACCCGCCGGGCCGTCCGCTGGCGGCCGCAGGGTGCCGAGCCCGATTCCGCAACGACCGATGACTCGCGTCGCATTGCCGCTCGTGGCACTTGCCGGGCTGACCGGCCTCCCCGCAGCCCGACGGTCGCGTGGGACGCCGTGACGCATCTTCCAGTACTCACGCTGAGACCAACCCACGCACCACGCCCGCGAGGTCACATGCGCAACACCGTCCGTGCCCTGGCCCTCGCGCTGTGCGCCGCGTCCTGCGGCGAGGCAACCACAGGCCCGTTCTACGCGACGAAGGCCGCCCCGCCGGCAGGCCTGCCCGTTGCCCTGCAGATCTTGCCGCCGCCGAGTGACGCTGCAGACACCCTGGCCATTGCCGCGTCGGGTGATTCGGTGAGCGCCTCCGCCCTGCTCGGCACGAGTGGCTGCATGGACTACAGCGTGGTGGCGGGCCAGGTCAAGGGAACGCTCGTCATCACGGTGATCGAGATTCCCTCCAATCGCCTCTGCCTGCTGGTCGAGACTCCGGCGACGGTGCGCGCCGTGGTGCGCCTGCTCCCCAGGGGCGAGTACCGTGTCGAGTATCGCCGGAGGATCGCTCCGCCGCAGCAGGCGACGGTCGAAAGGGTCCTCGGTCGCCGGTCCGTGCGACTGCCCTAGTGGCGTGCGGGCTGGCGGAGGGCCGGCGTGTGCTGCAGTCTCACGGTGCCGCAGCCGGCATCCTCGCCTGCGTCACCCGGCGCCGGTTGCTGCGCACAGCAGGGCCGGAGCGTGGTGAGCAGTATATCGTGCCGGTGGCCGCGGTGCAGCATGCACCTCGATTCTCTGAAGTCCCTTCATTCGTTCGGAGGAGAGGGATGAGCAAGCGCGCAGATGTCATTGGCGTAGTCTGTGCACTCGTCGCGCTCGCAGGCACGCTGCTCGCGACCGGTCCGCTGCGTGGCTGGTTGGTACTCGCGCCGTGTGTCATGATGGGCGTCATCCTGCTCGCGTCCCGCGCGACACCTGATCGCCGCGTGACCACGCTCATGGGATTGTACGTGATGCTGACGGGTGTCAGCGTCGGAGTGCCGAAAGTCTGGCTGCCCGCACCGCAGTGGGTCCAGGTCGTCGTCGAGGCTTCGTTCTGGGGATCGCTTGTTTCGATGCTGGGTGCCGCATGGTTCGCACGCGCGCCATTCGGCGCCCAGCGCCCGGGCACTGGCTGACAGTTCTGGTCAGGCGGGCCCGACCAGACCGGGTCATCGGTGACACTCGGTGCACGAACATCCGAAGACCATCGAACTGCCGACTCCCGGCATCCGGAACGCCGCATCGCCCCACGACCGCCCTCGCGGTCGTGTGCACACGCATGCACCTTCCCACGGCCCGTCACGCCCCCCGCCGCCCTCCCTGTGCACGGCTCCCCGATCCGCGTCGGCGGTCACCTGCCCACCCCCGGTCCGCATGCCACACGCGCCAGACCCGCCAGCGGCCTTCGCCTTCCGTGTCTCCATCGGAACCGCACCCGACGGCGCGTCTGCGCTGTTCCACGAGGTCCGCGGCCTTGACGCCGAGATCACGACGGAAACGCTACCCCTCGGCGGTGAGACCACGTATTCGTACGCACGGCCCTCGGCGGTGAGTTCCACCCTCGTGCTCCAGCGCGGCGTGCTTGCCCTGACATCGCCGCTGCTGCGCTGGTGCACGACGACGCTCAACGCTCCACTCGGCGCACCGATCACCGCGCAGACCGTGCGCGTCTCCCTGGTCAGTGACACGGGAGCCCCGGTCTTCACGTGGGTGTTCGAGAAGGCCGTTCCGGTGGCGCTCGACGTGGGCCAGACGCAGTCGATGACGAAGGATGTGCTGGTCGAGCGAATCGAGATCACCTTCTCGCGGCGCACCCGGGAGCGCTGAGTCCACTGTCTCCACCGACCGTGCCGGGACGTTCCGCACACGGACCTGCCAACCCATCGCCCCGTTGTCGCCATGAGCCATCGCCCCATCCACGCCCCGAACCTCCCCAAGCCCGTCGGCCCGTACTCACCCGGCATGGGCTTCGAACGCCTCGTCTTCGTCTCCGGCCAGGGCGCGACGGATCCCGCCACCGGCGCGCTGGCCGGCAGCGATGCCGCCACCCAGACCGCGCAATGCCTCAGGAACGTCGAGACGATCCTCACGGCGGCCGGCACCGACCTGCAGCACGTGTTGCGCTGCGGCGTGTTCCTGCTCGACATGGCGGAGTTCCCGGCCATGAACGCGGTCTATGAACGGATGTTCGGCGACCATCGCCCGGCACGCACGACGATCCAGGCGGCAGGCCTGCCTGGGGTGGGGCTGCGGGTGGAAATCGACTGCATCGCCTACGTCCCCTGACGTCACCCGGCGGGCGACAGCGTCGGAGCGGTCCGCGCCGACGGTGGCCCGGCTCGTGTGATTCCGCCTGGCGCGGGCAAATGAAGCGGCGGCGCTGCTGTCGCCGGAGCCGACCGCGTGCACCCGATCACCGGTCAGGCGCCGCCGGCCCCGTCACCCGCGCGATCGCCTCCAGGCTCGCCTGCAACGCCCTGATCGACGCCTGCGTCCGCTCGTCCGACGGCGCCGTCAGGTGACGCACCAGCCGCACCCGATGCCGGCGCCGCAGCCACCCGGACGGCGCGTCGATCACGATCGTACAGCAGAACCGCTCCTGGAAGTGGAGCCGCACCGAGTTGGCGTCCACGGGCCAGTGCGCATGGAGCAGGTACGTTGCGTATGGCGCGCCGAGTGACGTGCGCGCGACCACGCGGTGTGCGGTGTCGAGCAGCAGGAAGTCGTAGGACTCCTCGAACGGGCAGTCCCACGAGTTGATCAGCAACACGTGGTCGCCCCAGCGGTACTGCCCCTCGATCACGAAGCCCGGCACCCTGCACCCCGTCGGCACGCCGTCGCACAGCAGCGGCGTCTCCAGCGGCCAGTCGGCATAGGGGCCGTCGTGCGTGGCCAGGGTGTACCGGGTGATCGGAGTCAGCATGGCGTGACGCTGGAGGGCGGGACGGCCGCGCCGGATCATACACCGCCCGCGACCGACGGTCGCCATACCGGCACGCTGATCCCCGCGCGCTCGCGAGCGCGCGGGGGGTCCGCCGCCGCACGAGGCCGCAGTCATTCGAAGGGCACCAGGGTTCATGGGTGGCGCCATCATGGGCTGCCGGCGGCGGCGGCTCGGAGCGGTGCTCACGAACGAGCCGTCAGGAATCGTACCTCGGTGGAGCGCACCGGCTACCGTTCGTGGACGCGTGGACGGTGGCGTTCACGCGACGCATCTGTCACGTGACTCCGGTGACGCAGCAGGCGCGACCGCAGACTGTTCCGTGAGCGCGCCCCGGGGGAGACCGCGGGCCAGCGCCACTGTACGTCGAACCATCCGAGGGAGCACCCATGAGGAGGATTCTCGTTCTTGGCGCTGGAGTCCTCGGCAGTCTCTACGCGGCGCGACTGAGGCAATCCGGACGGGACGTGACGCTGCTCGCCCGGAACACGCGACTGGCGGACATCAAGAAGTACGGCATCGTGCTCGAGCACGCGCTCAGCGGCATGCGGGAGGTCGTGACGGTGCCAGTCATCGAACGGTTGCACGAGACCGATGGCTACGACCTGATCGTGGTCCTGGTACGGAAGAACCAGGTGGCGTCGGTGTTGCCCATGCTCGCATCACACACCGCCACGCCGAGCATTCTCTTCATGGTCAACAACCCGTCCGGCTATGCCGACTGGGAGAAGGCCGTCGGATCCGATCGGCTTGTGCTGGGTTTCGCGGGGGCTGGTGGAACGCGGGTCGGCCATGTCGTGCGCTATGTGGTGGTCTCCCGCCTCCTCCAGCCGACGACCTTTGGTGAACTCGATGGCTCGACCTCTCCCCGACTGAGGGAACTCATGCAGGTGTTTCGCGAGGCGGGATTCCCGACGTCGTCGACCTCCAGCATGGATGCCTGGCAGAAGACGCATGTCGGGTGGGTCAGTCCACTCGCGAACGCACTCTACATGGTCAACTGCGACAACCATGTGCTGGCACGCAGCCCGCACGTCGTGCGGCTGGCGGTACGGGCTGTACGTGAAGGTTTCAGTGTGCTGCGCACGCTGGGGCTCTCGGTCACTCCGGCCAGGCTGCGACTGTGGGAATGGATACCAATGGGCGTGCTCGTTCGGACCCTGATGCTCTGGGCTGACACGAACCACTTCAGGGTCGTTGCGGTGGAACACACGGCGGCCGCAATCGACGAGATGCGCCAGCTCGCAGACGAGTTCCGCGCCCTCACCGTGGCGGCATCGATCGCGACTCCCGCGATCGATGAACTGCGGTCATTCATCCCTCGAGCGGGACAGATCGACGCCAGCGCCTGACGACGTTGCAGTGGATCGCAGTGCGCCGCCGCGGCGCCGCGGCCGGTCCGCGGCGTATTCCGTTCACCCGGCGGCCCTCGACTCGTGATCCCGTCCCTCAGTCTTGCCCGTGCCCGTGGTGGTCGTCATCAACGCGGAGGAGCCAGGTCACCGGACCTCACCACGTGGCCCGCTTCGCCCGTTCGTCACGGGTCGTGGATATGGGTGAGTCACCATCACATTTCGTGTGAAGCGCCCGCCGCGTGATTCAGGCGCTCGCTCCCGTTCGCGATTGCCGGCCAGCTCGGAGGTACGCCTGTGCTGCGCTGGGGTGGGGTTGACGAGGCGAAGCAGCGCGCCGGTCGGTACTATAGTATCGAGAGGATTCCGCGCGACGCCGCGCTTCGTGAACGGGGATGGCCGCGCGTGTCTCGACATGATCCGGCCGCTGATCGCAGAGCCAGCGGCACCGCACTCGTGAGCCGCCTCCGCATTTCCAGAGTCCAGCGCGCGTCACGGTTCCCCTCGCCGGAGGTGTTGTCATGTCATACGACCGCGCGTCGATCGCCAGCTACTTCGACGAGTTCGGCGACCGGGAATGGACGCGACTGCAGGAAAGCCCGGCAGCGGAAGTCAAGCTGCATGTCCAGTCGCACTACCTGCGGCAATACGTCGCGACCGGCGCGCGGGTGCTGGACATCGGCGCGGGAGCCGGCCGCTTCACGCAGGTGCTCGCGTCACTCGGTGCCTCGATCGCGGTCGCGGACGTCTCGCCCGTGCAGCTCGCGCTGAACCGGACGTACGCATCCGCGTACGGGTTCGCCGCCGCCGTCACCGAGTGGACCGAGGCGGACGTGTGCGACCTGTCGCGGTATGCCGACTCCGCGTTCGACGCCGTGGTCTGCTACGGGGGGCCGCTGAGTTACGTGTTCGAGCGCCGCGACGATGCCCTCGGCGAGTTGTGCCGCGTGACGAAGCCAGGGGGATGCGTCCTCATGAGCGTGATGTCGCTGTGGGGCTCGATCCACGAGAAGTTGCCCGGCGTCTTCACGACGGACGCCACCGACAACGCGCGGATCGTGGCCACCGGCGAACTGCGCTTCGCCACGACGGAAGGCAACCGCCACCAGTGTCACCTGTTCCGGGCGGACGAGTTCCGCGCGCTGCTCGGTGCCACCGGCTGGGAGCTGCTCGCGATCTCCGCATCCAATTGCCTGTCCACGGTGTGGGGTGCGCCGCTCGAAACAATTCGCGCCGACGCACGCCGGTGGGACGAGCTGCTTGCGATGGAGGTCGAGGCGACCCGGCAGGCTGGCTGCCTCGATGCGGGTTCGCATATACTTGCCGTCATCCGACGTCCGCTCGCGACAGGTGAGCCGCCGCGAACGTAGGCACCTGGCCACGCCGGATGCCGCCGCGACCGCGGCCCGTGCGGTGTGGACCGACGCGCGCGCAGCCGAAGGGGCTGCCGTGGAACCATGGTCCGTTCGTTCGAATCCGGGAGGGCGCAATGATGGGTGAAGCCGAGCAGCGGGACCTGATCGCCCGGTTCGTCGCGGCGTACAACCGCTTCGACGTGAACGGCATGCTCGCCCTCGTTGCCGACGACGTGCGCTTCGAGAACCTGTCCGCAGGCGTGGTGACGGCGTCCGCGTCCGGGGCGGCCGAGTTCCGGGCGCTGGCCGAGCAGGCCACGGCGCTGTTCCGGGAGCGTGAGCAGCGGGTGACGGGAGTGGTGTTCCGTGACGGTGTGGCGGTGGCTGCCATCGCGTACCGCGGGGTGCTGGCCGTGGACGTGCCTGGTGGGCCGCCGGCCGGCACGGTGCTGGAACTGACCGGCGAGTCGGAGTTCGGGTTCACTGGTGCGCGGATCGGCCGGCTCACCGACCGCAGCTGAATGTCACGCGCCGCGACGCCGCAATCAGCCGCCGGGCGCGGAGTGGTGCTGACGGACGTGCCGGCAGCCATCGCGTCTCCATGCAGCGCTCCTCGGGTTGCCGTCCATGGGCGAGTGGACCGGTGGGGGGCTCGCGGCTCACCTGCCGGTGCCCCTGCGGCCACTCATTCCACACGACCGGCGACGAGGAGCACATGAGCGAGACGGGATGGCGCGAGTTTCTGGCTGCGGACGGTGTGGACGATTGGGCCGTGTTGCATGGCGGGGCGACAGCGACCTTTCGGGTCCCGTCGCTTCGCGACGCGGTGCGGGTGGCCGATGCGATCTCGAACGCAGCCGGCGTTGCGGGCGCCGGCATCCTCCTCACGCTCGCGGACGAACGCGTCACCATCCGGTTGACGCGTGACCTGTGGGCGCTGGAGTCCAGCCACATCGCGCTGGCTCGCGCGGTGTCGTCAGCCGCGCGGGCACAGGGCGCCGTGCCCGATCGTGCCGCCATCCAGGAGGTGCAGCTCGCCATCGCCGCCAAGCCATCCACCATCGACGTCGGCTTCTGGCGCGCGGTGCTCGGCTATGCCCCGATGTCGGAGGACAACGCGGTCGACCCGCTCGGGCACGGGTCAACGGTCTGGATGCAGGCGCTGGACGAGAGCCGGCCGTTGCGACACGCGATGCATGTGGACGTGTCGGTGGCGCGTGAGCACATCGGCACGCGACTGGCCGCAGCCGTCGCCGCCGGCGGTCGCATCGTCGACGAGTCGCACGCACCGCAGCACTGGACTCTCTCCGACACGGCGGGGAACCGCGTCTGCCTCTGCGCATGGCCGGACGGGGCGACCAAGGCACCATGATCGACGCGCCGGGGCGGTGACCCACTCCCCCGCCCCGACGCGGACGCCCACGATCATACTCAGAAGAAGCTGAGCGCCTTCGTCCAGGCGGCCTCGCCAACCTTCCGGCCCAGCTCCAGGCCGGCCACGTTGCCCTGGTAGAAGTGGATGCCACCGAACAGGCGGGATTCACCGGCGCTGAAGGCCGCCTCAGAGAAGCTGTTCCAGGTGATGGTGACCGGCAGCCCCGCGATGTCGGGTTGTGCGGCCAGCGGCACCTCCTGCGTGTGACGCAGCGTGAACATGTCGCTCCCCGTCGCACGCTTCAGGACCACCGCAGCCGCCATGCTGAAGGCGCTGTGGCCTGACGAGTACTCCGGGAACGGCGGCGTCGGGAACGTGTCCTTCTGGAAGGGGCGCCAGCGTTCGCCCTCCACAGCGCCGAAGCCGTTGCCGCTGAAGCCGGCGAAGCCGAACTGGTCGTAGAGCCACCGGATGGCGGTGATCGGCCGGACGTAGTCGTAGTGCCGTTTCGCGTCCCAGGTCGCGATGCTCGCATCGAGGATCGCATTCGACAGCGCGAAGAAGAGCTTCACGTCCTGGTCCACCGTGTGGAACCGCTCGCGCGACACGAGGCCGGCCACTTCACACCAGTGCCCGGGCGGCAGCCACGACTTCGGGCCGTCGGCCCAGAACTCCGCGATGATCTTCTGCTCCGTCGTCAGCCGCTGCTGGATGTCGATGACGAAGCGGGCCTGGTCCAGGAACGCCTGCGACGTGAACGGTTCGGGGGGTGACGGCCGGAACTGGTCACCGCTGGTGAGCGCAAACGGCGTCACCTGTCCCCAGTGCGGTGCGATGAACCCCGGCGTGGCCACCGTGCCGTCGTTCGGGTTGATGTACGACAACGGCTGCCAGCGCCCCGGATCGACCACGTGCCGCCGGTGCGTGTCGCCGAACGCCAGCGCCGGCGGGTTGACGGGGACATAGCCGGTGAAGTCACCGTACGGCTTGCCGGGTGTGGTGGATCCCGGCATCGTGCCGGCCTGGTTGGAGTTGTCCGCTGTGCGCGAGGCCAGCACCATCTGCGCGGCGGAGTTGCCGATCGCGACGGGGGAGTTGCCGGCCGTGGTGTTGTCCGTCACGCTGAGCCCCAGCTCGGCCATCTGGGCATCCAGCAGCGCCCGGATCCGCACGTCGGCAAAGAGCGCCGTCGTCACGCGATAGATCGCGTAGCTGATCGCGATGTTCTTGTTCGCGAGCGTGCGCTGTCCCGCCGGCCGGCGCGGCGGGCCGCCCGGCAGCAGCGCCGTCGCGGTGTCGCTGTACGGGGCCCACGCCTGGAACGCCGCCGAATACGTCATCGCCACGAGGCGCGCCACCATCGGCGGCCCGAGTTGCAGCGCGGCGGTGTTGGTGCCGATCTCCAGCGAGAGGAGTATCGTGTCGTTCCACTTGTTCACGATCGTGTCGGGCGGCTTCATCGCGTGCTCCTGCGTGGGGTGGGGAGTGCCGTCGGGTGGTGTCGTGCAGGGCCATATATGCGCCGCATGCGCGCCGTGCGCGAATGCCGCTGCCGAGGTCATGTGCAGATCTTCAACCGTGCGTGACGAGGTGCCGGACGCGAGTGCGGCGCGGGCGCCCACAACAGTGGAGGTCGTTATCCCGTGAAACGATACGGGCAGGGCGGAACGCGATGCGGAGGAGTTACCCCAGCAGTTCCGGCAGCGTGCACAGTCCGCGCGTCGGGGTGGCGGGTTCTCCTTTCATCGCGGTGCGCACCCGCAGGAAGCCCCAGTCGTCCGATCGTGGAACCCGTCACGGCACATGCGCGAGCATCCTTCAGCCGGGGGAGGCGGCAACACCGTGGAAGCGATCGCGCAGTGGCACGAAGATCACGTTCGCCTCGTTGCCGAGGTACCCCGCGCATCGCGCTGTCGTCGTATCTCGGATGCTGGCCGAACTGTCCCATCCCTCCCTGCCAGTTCTGGAGCTGCGAACGCAGTGTTGACGGGATCGGGACGTTCCTGATATAGATCAGCCGTATTCCTGCCGGCACGGAGGACTGCAGACACACCTGTCAGGAGCGGCACGGGCATGGTCCGCAACGACCCTCCCATCCGCGAGACGATGCGTGTTGCGTGCACATTGCCATGCGTGTCACCGGCGGTCGGTGACGCTCCGGTTCCCATCTTCCCGCCACGACGTCCATGCCAGACGCTCCCAAGGTCAAGGGCCCCGCGTCCTACTTTCCCTCCATCGAGAAGCGCTATGGCCAGCCGATCTCGCACTGGATGGACATCCTCCGGCAGGCCGGTCCGCGGAAACACGGCGAACTGGTCACGATGCTGAAGGCCGATCACGGCCTGGGGCACGGGCACGCCAACGCGCTGGTGGCCGCCTTCCTCGCGAAGGCCTGAGTCGACCGGCGCCAGTGCATATTTCCGCACGGCCCACCGACCCCGCCACCACGCACCAATGCCCTCCGGCCTCGCCGCCCTCCTCGACGACATCGCCCTGATCGCCAAGCTGGCCGCGTCGTCGGTGGACGACGTGGCCGCGGCCGCCGGCAAGGCCGGTGCCAAGGCCGCCGGTGTCGTGATCGACGACACCGCCGTCACGCCGCAGTACGTCACGGGCTTCACCCCCGATCGCGAGCTGCCGATCATCTGGCGCATCGCCAAGGGGTCGGTCCGGAACAAGGTGCTGTTCATCATGCCGGTGGCGCTGCTGCTCGGCGCCTTCCTGCCGGGGGCCATCACCCCGCTGCTGATGCTCGGCGGGGCCTACCTCTGCTTCGAGGGGGCCGAGAAGGTGCTCGAGCGCCTGGCGGAGGCCCGCGGTGCGCCGGCGGAGAGCGTGACGCAGGAAGTCGCCACGCTGACGAGCGCCGAGCACGAGGCGACGATGGTCAGTGGCGCCGTGCGGACCGACTTCATCCTGTCGGCCGAGATCATGGCGATCGCGCTCAACGAGGTGTCGGACAAGAGTATCGCGCTGCAGGCCGGCAGCCTCTTCGCGGTGGCGATCGGCATCACGGCGGCCGTGTACGGCGTGGTCGGCCTGCTGGTGAAGATGGACGATGTCGGACTGCGCCTGGCACGGCGCAGGAGTGGTGCTGCACGGGGCGTCGGTCGCGCGCTGGTGACCGGGATGCCGATGTTGTTCAACCTGCTCTCGACCATCGGCACGGCAGCGATGCTCTGGGTGGGCGGGCAGATCATCCTGCATGGGCTGCACGTGTACCCGGCCAAGCTGCTCGGCCTGACCGGTGGTGCAATCGCCTGGATCACGGACGCCGCGCTCTGCGGCGTGTTCGGACTGGCGCTGGGTGCGGTGATCGTGTGGGGGCACCACCTGGTGGCGGGCAGGAAGGGCCACTGACGCCGCGCGGTGTGTGATCGCCCACTGCGGCGCCCCGGGCGGATCACGCAGCCCCACTCCGGCGATCACCGCGGCATGCTTCACGATTCCCCGGCACCGCAAACACCGCCGCCATGACATGATCCATCGTCCGGGCAGGTCCTCCGCTTCCCACGAGACCGATGGCGGCCGTGTCACCGCACCAGCAGGCCACGCGCACCCTGATCCCCCGAGTCGTTGCCGTCGTTGCCGTCGTCGCCGTCGTCTTCGGTGTCGCCACGCTCGCGGCCGGCGGTGCGGTGCTCGCCGGACGTGATCCCGGCTACCTGGTGTATCGCCCGCTGGTGGTCTTCAACACGCTGATGGGTGCCTTGTACATCGGCGCCGGTGTCGTGGCCTGGCGACGCGCCCGCATGGACCGCGCGGCCGCCGCCGGCATCGCGGGAGCGAACCTGCTCGTGCTGCTCTTCGTCGCGTACCTCCACTCGTCCGACGGCGGCACCGTCGCCATCGACAGCGTCCGGGCCATGGCTTTCCGGACGGGCGTGTGGGTGCTGCTCCTCGTCGCGCTGCTCCGGGCGCGTCGCCCAACCCGCTGACCACGCGCGGCGACGGCGTCAATCCCACCAGTTGAACAACGCGTCACCCAGCCGCTGCGGCTTCCAGATGCGCAGGTCGGCGTCGGCGATGACAGCCTGCCCCGCGAACGGCTCCTCCAGCCGCACCACACCGAGCGGCTGCAGGCCACCCACGCGCTCGAGCGCGTCCGCCAGCGCGGGACAGTCCACGAACCGCAACGGCGCCAGCGCCGGCTCGATCGCCGCGGCGAAGGCCACGTCGCCGGCGTGCGACCGGAGCACCCAGCAGTGTCCCACCGGCAGCTCCAGGCGCACCGCCACGAAGTTCGGCGTCACGCCCGGTTCGACGATGTCGGTCACGCGCCCGCCTACCTCCCGCGCGGCGCTGAACAGGATCGACCTGAGTCTCGTGAGATCCATCTGGGTCCGGTTGTTGTGCGCATCCCGCGTGCCACGAGCCCGCGACGCCGGCTACTCGCCCCTGATCATGAACGTCACATCGCCCACACGCACCGACACGCGTCCCCCGCCTTCCGCCGTCCGCGTGCCGCCACCCGTACGCATCGTCCGCACGCCATCCAGCACCGCCAGCAACCGCGTCGGCTCGGCTGTGACGGTGTTGTGCGCCGGCAGCAACCGGCGCAGCCCCGGCACCAGTGCCGCGAGCCGCGCCATCGAGCGCTCGTACGCGGCCAGGTCGGTGCCTGGCGAGAAGAGCCAGAGTGTGGAGTCGTAGTACGAGTCGCCAGTGAACAGCAGGCCACGCGCGGGCTCGTGCAGCGCGATGGCATCCGGCGTGTGCCCGGGTGCGGCGAGCACCACCACCGTACGCCCGCCAAGGTCGATGCTGTCGCCATCCGCCACACGACCCGTCACCGTGAAGGGCCGCGCGCGGAACGCCGCCGTGTCGGCGCCGGACGGCGGGGCGCCGCAGAAGCTCCCTGCCGCCACCTCGTCAGCCAGGTCGGTGTGTGGACGCCCGCGTGCGCTCTCCCGCGTGAACGGCGTGTCCATCCCCAGTATGTCGCGGAACTCGGCGTTCGCCCCGACATGGTCGAAGTGCGTGTGCGAGTTCAGCACCGTCACCGGCAGCGACGTGAGCGTCGCGATCACCGGCGCCATCGGCACCAGCCCGATCCCGGTGTCGAAGAGCAGCGCGCGCCGCGTGCCCACGAGCAGGTACGAGATCGCCTCCTGGAACTGGCGTGACTCCACCAGCGCGAACAGGCCGGGCTCCACGCGGTACACCGTGAACCAGTCGCTGCCCGTGTCCACCACCTCGAACGCGGCGTTGGCCGCGCGCGGCAGCGCGGCACACCACGTGGCCGCCGCGGTGGAGGCGGAGGTCGCGGTCGTCGTGGCGGCGGCGGTGGTGGCGCCAGGATCCGGTGCCGCGCGGTACGTGTCACGCCCACCCATCACGGTCAGCACCGGCTTCGCACGCAGCAGCGCGCGCGGGTCGGCACCGACGATTTCCTCCGACAGCACCACGAAGTCCGCCAGCATGCCCTCCGTCAGCACCCCCAGTTCGCGCTCCCGGAACGCGGCGTACGCGGACCCCCAGGTGTAGTGCCGCAGCGCCGCCTCCAGCGTCAGGCGGTGCTGCGGGAACCAGCCGCCCTCGGGTGTGCCATCCGGCATCTGTCGCGTGACGGCGATGAACATGCCGAGCAGCGGATCCATCGGGAAGACCGGATAGTCGCTCCCGAAGGCCTGGATCGCGCCGGCATCGTCGAACGCCTTGAACGGCATCGCCCGTGCGCTGCGCTCCGCGCCCAGCATCGGCACGTAGTTCTGCAGCGCGGTCTTGTCGGGGCCAGCGAAGATGGCCTGCGTGGACGCGATCACGCCCAGCGGGGCGAAGCGTGCGATGTCCGCAGGATCCGGCACCTCGATATGCTCGACACGATGCCGGGCGGTGCGTGATCCGCGCTGCTCGAAGGCATCGAGGGCCATGCGGATCGCGCGATCACCGATGGCGTGCAGCTCCACCTGGAGCCCCGCACTGTCGTAGCGTGCCACGGCACTCGCGAGCTCGGCGGGTGTCCATCGCGGCAGCCCCTGCCCGCCGCCGCGGGCGTACGGTGCGAGCATCGCCGCCGTGCCGGCATCCACCGTCCCGTCCAGCATCCCCTTCGCGATGCCCGCGCGCAGCAGTGGCCCCGACCAGGTCGTCGAGAGCGCACGGTATTCGCGCAGCACGGAGTCACTGACACCCGGCTCGAACGGCACCGCCACCCGGAACCGCACGAGCAGCGAATCGTCGGCCAGTGCCCGGACGAACGCGGCGTGTTCCGCCGGATCGAGTCCGTTCGCGAGTTGCAGCGAGGTCAGGCCGAGTGCCGCCGCGCGGTGCATCTCGTAGCGCAGCGCGGCGTAGACCTCGTCGGTCGTCGGCTCCGGGAGATGCGTGCGCACGAGGGCACTCGCCGTCTCCTGCAGCAATCCCGATGGCGCGCCGCCGGGATCGCGACCGACCGCACCACCGGCAGGATCCTGCGTGGACGCGCTGACACCGGCGCGCGACAGCGCCACCTGGTTGGCGAGTGTCTGGTGCCCGTCGCGATCGGTCAACAGCACGGCGCGATCGGGGAAGGCCGCGTCGAGGTAGCGCCGGTGTGCGGCATTCCGTGGGAACATGTCCGGCGTCCAGCCGCGACCCAGGACCCAGGTGCCCGCAGGCAACGTGGCCGCGAAGGCCTGGAGCCGCGCCACCAGTTCGGCGGGATCCTTCGCGCCGGTGAGGTCGGCGCTGCGGCGCGTGGGGAGGTGCCAGTGCGCGTCATGGAACCCGGGGACGACGCGGCGACCGCGCAGGTCCTCCTGTCGCGTGGCGGGTGTGGCGAGGGCGCGGATGGCGGAATCCGATCCCACGGCCAGGATGCGGTCACCGCGCAGGGCCAGTGCGCTGGCCTCGGCACGCGTCGAGTCACCGGTCCAGATGCGCCCGTTGTAGACGATCCGGTCCGGCGCGGCCTCGGGTGCGGTGCGGCATGCCGCCACCAGGGCGAGCACCACCAGGCGGACGGCAGCGTGTGGCAGACGAGAGGCGGGCATGGGGGAGGTGCGATGACGGTGAAGCGGCCGTCGGGCACGGCCATCGGGGCCGATGCGGCCTGCTGGGAATGACGCTGCCCGGTGGGCCGCCTCCGCACAACCCGGAGGTATGTTTCGTACGGAATCTGCGCGCCCTGGCGTGCGACGGAGACACCAGTCGGGGAGAACCATGCAGACGATCGACGCGAAGTTCCGGGCCCTTGCCACCGACAACGCCCCCGGTCAGGAAGTCCGGCAGCGGGTCGGCGACCTCGACACCATCATGCGCGGCGAGACGCTGGGCGGCGTGCCGGTGGACTTCTCGCACGGCGACGTGGATGCCTTCCCGCCCACGCCCGGCTCGGCCGAGTGCTGGAACGACGGATTCTCGCGCGGGGCGCAGCAGGCGTACACCGAGTATCGCGGCGCCGCACGGATCCGTGAGCGGCTGGCCGATCGGCTCGGTGCCTTCACCGGACGCCCGGTGTCGGCGGGCAGTGAGCTGATCATCACGCCCGGCACGCAGGGTGCGCTCTTCCTCGCACTTGGTGCAACCGTCACGCACGGCACGAAGGTGGCGGTGGTGGAGCCCGACTACTTCGCCAACCGCAAGCTGGTGGCGTTCTTCGGTGGTGAGCTGGTGCCGATTCCGTTGCGGTACACCGGCGCGACCTCGGAGAACGGCCCCGATCTCGATCGCATCGAGGCGGCGTTCCGGGGCGGGACGTCGGTATTCGTCTTCTCGACGCCCAACAACCCCACCGGGGTCGTGTTCTCCGCCGATGCGATCCGTGCGATCGCCGCACTCGCCGCGACGCACGGTGTGACGCTGATCGTGGACCAGCTCTACTCCCGCCTGCTCTACACCGGCGAAAGCTACACGCACCTCCGCGCCTGCGACCCGCAGCCGGAGGCGCTGATCACGATCATGGGTCCATCCAAGACCGAGTCGCTGAGCGGGTTCCGGCTCGGTGCCGCGTTCGGCACGCCGGCGCTGATCGATCGCATGGAGCGGCTGCAGGCGATCGTGTCGCTGCGGGCGGCGGGCTACAGCCAGGCGGCACTCGAGACCTGGTTTGCCGAGCCACCGGGCTGGATGGCGCAGCGGATCGTGGAGCATGAGGCGATCCGTGACGCCCTGCTGCGCACCTTCCGGTCGGGTGGACTGGTGGTCGCGACACCGCAGGCCGGCAGCTACCTGTTCCCGGAGCTTCCGCCGCTGGCCGTGGATGCCTCGACCTTCGTCCGGCTGCTGCGGCACCAGGCCGGTGTGACCGTCACGCCCGGGACCGAGTTCGGGCCCGGCCTTGAGCGGAGCATCCGCCTCAACTTCTCGCAGGACCATGCCGCGGCGGTGGCGGCGGCGGAACGCATCGTGCGCATGGTGGAGGTGTATCGCGCGTGAGCCAGCCCCTGGAGCAGCCCGTGCCGCAGGGCAGGTACGTGCCGGCGGTGCGGCATGTGGACGTGGTTTACACCTCCGGCATGACGCCGCGGCGTGGCGGCGTGCTGATGTTCACCGGCCCGATCGCGGCGGGTGACGCACTGGAGCAGCACCGCGACGCCGTGCGCCTCGCGACGCAGAACGCACTGGTGGCGGCGCAGGGGTGTGTGGGCGACGGTGAGCGGATCGCGGTGGTGCTGCAACTGACGGTCTTCCTGGCCGCGGAGTCCGGGTTCACGTCGCACTCGAAGGTGGCCGACTTCGCGTCGGAGGTGTTGGTGGAGGAGCTGGGTCCTGCGTGCATCGGGAGCCGTGCGGCGATCGGCGTGTCATCGCTGCCGGCGGGTGCGCCGGTGGAGGTCACGCTGGTGTGCGCGGTGCGGCGGGGCTGAGTCGCAGGATCTCGGACACCCGTTCAAGGGGACGGGGATCTTGAACGCCCAGGGAGACGGCTGCATGACGTCGCCGATGCCAGCACCGACACGCCGACGCGCCGGCATCGCACCGCCGCGCCCGCCCGGGCCATGACCCTGTCCGCGCCCACGGCCGGCACCCCCGACCTCATCGTCGCCGGCAACCTCGCGGTCGCCGCCCTGGTCGGACTCGCCGTCGGGTTCGAGCGCGAGCGCAGCGGCAAGACCGAAGGCCCCGACGCCCGCTTCGCCGGCGTGCGCACCTTCTTCCTGCTCGGGCTCCTCGGCGGGATCGCCGGCCACCTGCTCACGGAAGGGAATGCACTGGCCGCATTCGCCCTCTTCACCGCCGGGGGCGTGCTGAGCGTGATCGCATACGCGCTCGCGGTGCGGCGGCCCGGCGCCACCTCCGACGGCACCACCGAGACCGCTGCCCTGCTGGTGCTCGCGCTGGCCGCGATGGCCGGCATGGGGCACCGCGCCATCGCCGCCGGTGCGGGCACACTCGTCGTCGGGGCGCTGGTCAGCAAGCAGCAGATCCACGGCATTCTCGAGCGGCTCGGGGAACGCGAGCTGGTTGGTGCACTGCAGTTCGCGGTGCTGGCGCTGGTGGTGCTGCCGCTCTTGCCTGACCGCGCGTCGGGGCCGTGGGGCGGCGTGAACCCGCGCGCACTCTGGATCGTGGTGCTCGTGTTCTGTGCCGTGAACTACGGCGGCTTCCTGCTGCAACGCTGGGTGGGCGCCAGGCGCGGCTATGCCGCCATGGGCCTGCTCGGCGGGCTGGTGTCGAGCACCGCCGTCACGTTGCAGTTCTCACGACGCAGCCGCAGCGAACCCGCACTCGCCGCCTCACTCGGCCTTGGCATCGTGGCCGCATGCACCGTCCTGGTGCTGCGCGTGATCGTCGTCGCCACCGTGCTCAATCCGGCGGTGACGCGCGCGCTGGTGCCGTTCCTTGCGCCACCGCTCGCCGTGGGCGTGGTCGTGATCGCCGTCGTGCTCTGGCGACAGCCCGTGGCGCCGGAAGGCGAGGCGACGGCGGCGCTGCATTCCCCGCTGCGCATCGGTGCCGCGCTGCAGCTCGCCCTCGCGTTCCAGGTGGCGATCTTCGCGGTCCGCATCTCGCGCGACACCTTCGGCGCGACCGGCGTGCTCACGTCGGCCTTCCTGCTCGGGCTGACCGACATGGACGCACTGACGTTCTCCATGGCGCGGATCGGCGACGTACACCTCGCCGCCCGGGCGATGGCGGTGGGACTGGTGGCCAACACCGCACTCAAGGCCGCGATGGCGCTGCTGCTCGGGCACCGCGACCTGCGCCGGGTGGCCGGTGGCGGCCTGGCGGCACTCGGCGCGGCGAGCCTGCTCGGCCTGTGGCTGGGCCGGTGAACCGCCTCCACCGGGTCGGCGGCGGAATGCAGTGCAGCGTTCCCGCCTTCACTTCGGTCGCACCTGCACCGCCGTGAACGCCACCGTGTACGTCCCGAGCCCGGTGCTGTAGCGCACGTTCCACACGAACGTGCCAGCCAGTGCCTTCCCCGTCATCGTCGCCGCGATCGAGCCGCCCGGCACCACGATCAGGTCGGGGTTGAACACCGCCGCCGCACTGCCCACCACCGTGCCGGCGCCCAGCGGTCCCATCACCAGCGTGCCCGTGAAGTCCGGATCGCCGCAGGTACCCAGCAGGCCCACGAAGTGGGCGCTGACCAGTGAGTCGGCCGGTGTGACGCCCGGTGGCGCCTGCTGCAGGATCGCGCCGGCGTTGCAGGACGGTCCGGTGACCGCCACACCGCCGACGAAGAGTGCCGTGTTGGCTGGCGCGCCGGTCATGCGACTCATCACGGCCGTGGCGAAGTTGTAGGCCAGTGTGTCACTGCGCTCGGTGCCGATGCCACCGGCGGGCAGCGTGGCCGCCTGCACCGTGACGGTGCGCAGCGCCCATCCCACCAGCGGCAGCGTCCCGACCGACACGACCGTCGTGTCGCGCCCGAGGATCGTGCCGCGGGCGTCATGGAGCACGACCCGGGCCACGTAGTCTCCCGCCGCCGTGTACTTGTGCGACACGGAGGGCGTGGTCGTGTTCACGGCGGGCGTGCCGTCGCTGAACGACCAGGCGTATCGCGTCACGAGCGGCGCGAGGTCGGTGGCGGTGACCGTGAAGCGCAGCGTGGAGTCCACGCGGATCAGCGGCCGGACCGGCTCCAGCAGCACGGGCTGGTAGTTGACCGAGATCCAGCGGAACCGGCTCCAGGTGGTGGCCGTGTCGAGCGGGGAGATCGCGGACTCGATGATGCCGAGGCGCTGCACCCCGCGCATGAGGGTCACCGACGCATCACCCTCGTCGCCATCATGCAGGAGCACGCCGGCGGTCGAGATGATCCTGGTGTTGATGAGGGTGTCGGGCATGTACGCCAGGTCACAGCCGGTGCGGCACTTCGTGCGCACGCGGAATTCCTGCTCAGCCGTCACCAGCACGGCCTGCGAGGTGTCGATGTCCGCATACGTGTCGGCGAAGGAGTCCCAGCGCTGCAGCCGGGTCTGCGGGAACCGGCTGCGCCCGATCGACGCGTCGGGCACCTGGGCCCAGCCGGCGGCCAGCGCGGCGTCGTCGATCATCGCCGAGGCGCCGAGCGGTTCCACCCGCCGGATCGTCTTCGAGGGCCGGCTGCCGGAGGACTTGAACGGGAAGGGCACGAAGGCATCGCTGGCGAAGGTCATCGTGCGCGCGGTGCCGGGTTCGTTCGGATCCGCGAACGAGACGACGCCGTTCTCGCTGCCGTACGCCACCACCGCGTGCCCGACGCTGTCACCGAAGATGGCCACCAGTTGCGGCATCCGCGTCACCTGCATCGCCATCACCAGAGACTGGTAGTACAACCGCGCACGCGGCACCATCGTCAGCGCCGCGAAGCCGTTCACGACGCGTTCCCAGGTCAGGATGACCGACTGGTCCGCGTCCTTCTGCACCACCGAGGCGAGGCGCATGCCACCGGTGTTGGTGTCGTGGCGGTGTGGTTCCGTGGTCACGGTGTTGTAGCGGCCGTTCAGCGGCCCGCCGTCCCGCAGTGCGTAGTAGTAGTACATCGCACTGATCGACATGCCCGCGCAGGCGCCGGCCGGTGCGAGGATCGTGCCGTAGTTCGCGAACTCCCAGTCGTCGCGCCCCGGCAGGAACCCCGTGGCCGTGAGGGCATTCAGCCGCGCCACCGGCACCGACACCACGATCAGGATGACCGGTGAGAACCCGGCGGTGGCCAGCGGCGGCACGTTGCCGGCCACCTTCGGGGTGACGCGTGGGGCGCCCTGGCGCTTCAGCAAGCGGTCCTGCGTGAAGTGGCGGCTGAACACGCTCAGCGTCGTCGCCGTGCGTGCGGCCACCGGCACCGGCTCGAGGGCACCGGTGGCCTGGTCCACGAAGAACGCGGCCAGCGCAGTGTCTGGCGACGCGACCGACACCGGAATCGTGAGCACCATCGGCAGCGTGGCGAAGGCCTGCGCGGTGGTGATCACGAGGGCCTGGCCAACCTGCGCGTACCCGGCGGGAAGTGTGGGCGGTGCGCTGGTGCGCGCGGCAATCGAGAACACGGCGGGACTGTCGTATGCGGCGGCGGGAACGGCGAGCGTGAGCCCATCGAACGGGTTGCCGGGCACGGTGACCTTGAGGGTGCCGCCGGTCACGGGCACTGCGACGTCGGTGAGCAGCGGCGTCGAGGCCAGAACGGCGACGGCGCGGAAACGCAGTGTGTTGGCGCCGGCCGCCGACACGCGCAGCACATTGACGCCCTCCGCGGCACCGAGCGTCCAGCGTCCCGGACTGGCCGTGCCATCGGCGGCCGTGGTGGCCTGTGCGGTCGCCACGGTGCCCGCACCTGAGTCGATCGCGAACGTGACCACGACACCCGGCTGCGGCTGGCCGGCGGCATTGGTGGCGACGACGACCGGCGCGGCCGCCACCGCCGTTCCTGGCGCGGCCTGCTGGCCGTCACCCGCGCGCACGGCGAGCGTCACGGCACCACCGCCCGAGCCGGGGGGCTGGCTGGTGGAATCGCCGCCGCAGGCGGCGAGCAGCACGCAGAACGCGGTGGCGAGGCGTCGCACGATCTGGCCGGTGCGGTGTCCGGCGGGAACCAGCACGGCGACGGTGGTGACGCGACGGACTGAGACAGAGGCAATTGGCACGACAGGTCCGGGACGAAGGAGGCAACGCAGGTCAGCGCTGCCCCGACACGCGGCGCCTTCGGTCCCTTCGGCTCATCGCCGGCGCATCCCAGGCGCCCGGCCCGCGTTCAGGCCGACGCGCCGGCGTGCTGGAGCGGGTCCGGCGAAGCGCGCTCACGCGCACTCTCGATCGCGGGAGCCAGGAGGTGCCGCACGAGGAAGTGCACGACCACATCGGCGTACTCCACCACACCGCTGGCGAACGACCCGAGGTGACGGTCGCTCTCCGTCACCCACAACGTCGTGCCACCGGCGATGGCCAGCTCGCGGGCATGACGCACCGGCACGAACGGGTCGCCGGCCGCGTGGATCACCAGCGTGGGTCGGCCGCGCATCCCCACCATCAGGTGCACCGGCGCATCGTGCACGAGATCCACGCCGGTGAGCATCCGCGCCGCCAGCAGGGCGCTGCCCAGCAGCGCCGTTGGCAGCCGCGTCAGGCGCGTGAACTGGCAGCGGAGCAGGTCGCCGAGATCGGCATAGGCACTGTCGGTGACGAGCGCGCCGATCGCCGGCTCCGCCACCGCGGCGGCAATCGCACTCGCGCCACCCATCGACGCCCCCAGCACGCCGACCGCGCCCCGCCGGTACCCGCGGCGCAAGACGTAGTCCACGGCGCCGAGCACGTCCCGCTGCTCGAGCCGGCCGAAGGTGAGCCGCGAGGGAGCACTGTCCCCGTGGCCGCGCAGGTCGAGCAGCAGCACGCTCAGGCCCGCAGCCGTGAGCCGCTCCACGATGGTGTCGCTGCTGTTGCGAAGCTCCACGCCCCGGCAGGCATCGCGACCGTGCACCAGGATCACGACACCGTTCGCCTGCGGCGCAGGACAGTACCAGGCCGCCAGCCGCAGCCGATCGTGTCGCGCCGGGAACTCCACCCGTTCCGCGGACACATGGCTCAGCGACGGGACGCTCACACGCTTCGGCGTGGTGAACCGATGCGCGACATACACGACCAGTGCAACGCCGCAGGCGGCGACGAGCGTGGCGGCACCGAACGTGACCGCGAGCAGCAATGAGCCTGACATGACGACCCTCTGGCAGGTGGTGAGATGACCCTCTCGCCACCAGATCGGAATCGCCGGCGGAAAGGCGACAACGCCCTCGTGCGGCGCACCCTTCCGCGCGTCGTCCCCCGCGTTATGGTACAGCCTGACCCGCTTCAGGGAACGAGGATGAGCTCGCCGATTGCGACACTGATGTCTGGAGCGCAAGCCGGCGACCCGGCCGCCGTCGAGGCGCTGTTCACGGCACTCTACGCGGAACTGCACCAGCTGGCGGCGTCGCACCTGCGGCGCCAGTCGCCGGAATTCACGCTCGGCACCACCACGCTGCTGCATGAGGCCTACCTGCAGATCGCATCGCGCGAAGGCGTCACCTTCCCGGACCGGCCCAGGTTCTTCGCCTATGCCTCGCGCGTGATGCGTGGCATGGTCATCGACCGGGTGCGCAGCCGCCAGGCACTCAAGCGCGGCGGCACGTTCGAGTTCACGACGCTCAGCGGTGTGGCGGAGGTCGCGGGCGGCGTGAGTGCGACCCAGCTCGACGCGCTCTCGACCGCCATGGACGAACTGTCGCGCGTGGACGCGGCGCTGGCCGAACTGGTGGACCTGCACTTCTTCTGTGGCTTCAGCTTCGCGGAAATCGCCGCCCTGCGCACCATGTCGGAGCGCACGGTGCAGCGCGACTGGCGCAAGGCGCGGTTGCTGCTGGCAGCGGCCGCGGCCCCCTTCGACGGGCCATCGGTCAGCGAGGCGGCGGAGCGCAACGCACATGGCTGAGTTCGGTGATGTCGGGATCGCACCGCGGATTCCGATGGGGGAGGCAGACCGTCCTGTCTTCACCCGTCGCCCGCGAGGCACACCCGATGGCCGCACGCTCGTTCCTCACCGCCGCCGCCGCACCGCTCGTCACCACCGCGCGCACGCTGGACTGGCCGCGTCGCCAGGCCTTCCTCGACGACCTGCGCGCCGATGCGCCGGCATTGATTGCGGAGGTCGAGCGTCTCCTGCACACCGGGAACGCGCTGCCGGCAGCCAGTGACGCCGAGTTCCCGCTGTCGCACACGGTCCGCGCCGGCCTCGCGTATCTCCGCCGCCTTGCACCGCGGCTTCCTCACTGAATCCGACGCTCATGTCCGAGATCGACGCGGTACGCTGGTTGCACCTGAGCCCGCTGCTCGATACCGCGCTCGAACTCGACGAGACCGAACGCGAGTCGTGGCTGACCGCCCTCGCCACCACGGATCCGCAGGGTGCCGAGGAGCTGCGGGCGCTGCTGGCACGCGACCGGACTTCCACAGGCACGGGCACGGTGACGCAGGTGCTGCGCGCGCTGAACACGCCGGCGCCCGACCTGACGGGATCGACCATCGGCGACTGGACCATCGTCGCACCTCTCGGGGCCGGCGGCATGGGCAGCGTCTGGCTCGCGGACCGATCCGATGGCCGCTACACCGGCCGGTCTGCCGTGAAGCTCCTGAACCTGCGCGCCCTCGACGCCATCGGCATGCACCGGTTCCAGCAGGAGGGCACCATGCTCGCGCAGCTCACGCACCCCAACATCGGCCGGCTGCTGAACGCCGGCGTGCGTGACACCGGCCAGCCTTACCTCGTGCTGGAGTACGTCGACGGGGAACGGATCGACCAGTGGTGCGACACCCGCCGCCTCACGGTCGGCGCACGCCTTGCCCTCTTTGCACAGGTGTGCGCCGCGGTGGAGCACGCCCACGCACACGTCGTGATCCACCGCGACCTGAAGCCGTCGAACGTGCTGGTCACGCAGGATGGCACCGTGAAGCTGCTCGACTTCGGTGTCGGTCGCCTGCTCCACGACGAGCCCCGCCGCGCCGACGAGACCTCCGTCGATGCGCCGGCCACCCTGCCGTTCACGCCGGCCTACGCCGCGCCGGAACAGCTCGCGGGACGCCACGAATCCGCGGCGACGGACATCTACGCACTGGGGGTGCTGCTGCACGTGCTGCTGACCGGTGCGCTGCCGTCACGACCGGCGGCACTGCCCAGTGACACCGCCGCCCAGCAGGCCGCTGACCGACTCGATGCACGCCAGGTGTCGGCCACCGGGCTGCGTGCGGCGCTGCGCGGCGACCTCGATGCCATCCTGCTCTGTGCACTGCACGACGATCCCACGCGACGCTACCAGAGCGTGACCGCGTTCGCGAACGACCTGCGGCGTACCGTGGAGCATGAGCCGGTGTCGGTGCGCCGGGGCGGGCTGGGTGAGCAGGCGCTGAAGTTCATCCGCCGGAACCGGATGGCCACCGGGTCGGCGGCGGCCGTTGCACTGGCGCTGATCACCGGCACTGCAGTGGCGGTGAGGCAGATGCGGGAAGCGAACGTGCAGCGAGATCGCGCCGCCTTCGGTGCCGAAGTGTCGCGGGCGGCTGGCGACATGCAACTGCAGATGCTGAGCCTGATCGGACCTGGCGGGCGCCAGCTCTCGCCGACGGAGGTGCTGGCGCGCGGTCGCGCGACCATCGAGACGCGCTACCGGGACCGGCCCGCCATGCTCAGCAGCCTGCTCAGCAACCTCGCCGACCGCTACGCCGACCTCAATGACCTGGCCAGCCAGCGGGACCTGCTGTATTCCGCCGCGCAGGCGGCAGGTCGCGCCGGCGAACCCGCGCGCGAGGCCGGTGCGCTCTGCCTCACGGGGTGGGTGCTGCTCCAGCAGGGGCAGGGCGATTCCGCCGCCGTGATGATCCAGCGTGCGATGGCGCTGCCCCGCGCCGTCACCGACGATTCCGTCGCCATGGTGGTGGCGTGCAACACGGCGCGTGCCGTGCAACTCACCCAGCGCCAGCAACTCGATTCCGCGCTGGGGCTGTCACGGCAGTCGCTGCACCTGCTGGAGCATGTGGGTGACACGCTGAGCAGCAACTATGCCACCGCACTGAACAACTTCGGCGGCATCCTCATCGGCACCGGCCGCCTGCGCGAGGCGAGCCGGACGTTCGAGCGCTGCACGGCGGTGCTGCAGCGCATCGGCCGCGGCGACACGGAAGGCGCATCGGTGGTGGTGGGAAACCAGGCCGTGGCACTGATCGGCATCGGGCAGTTCCGTGACGCGCGCCTGGTGCTGGACCGTGAGCAGGCACGCATCCGTGGCCAGGAGGCGTCGGTCACGCTCCCGCTCGTGCTGCGATACCGCGCACTGCAACTGGCCAGCCGGCTGCGACAGGTCGACAGCCTCGAACGCCTGGCGCGCGGGCTGTTCACCGACAGCCAGGCACGCAACCCGCTGGTGCAGGTCGAGGCCCGCGCGCTGCTGGTGTCGGCGCTGATGGACGCGGGACGCGCCGCCGATGCGATGCGGCTGCACACGGAGCTGCAGGGCATGCTGCCCGGCGCTCCGCCGCAGCCGCGCCTGCTGGCGCTGGTCGCGGTGGCCGACGCCGCCGTGCGCGCCGGACAGCGCGGCGCCGCGATCGCACTCGACTCGCTCGACGCGTACATCCGGCGCTCGGCCAGGGCGAAGGCCGGTGACGACACGTTCCTGTATCCGGCGCTGCTGCGCGGCAGCCTCCTGGCCGCCGCGGCCAGCGATCCCGCACGCGCGCTGTCGCTCGCGCAACGAGCGGCGACGTCGGCGACCACCGATTCGGTCGCACTCTCGCGGAGTGCGCTGGTCGGCGATGCGCTGGCCGCCGGCGCGCGGGCGCAGCTGCTGCTCGGAGATGCGGAGCGGGCGCGGAAGGCAGGCGAGGCCGCGCTCGGCCCGCTGCGCTCCGGCTATGGCGCCGACCATCCGCAGGTGCGGGCGCTGGAGCGCTGGCTCCGCGATTCGCTCACGCTGCCGTCCGCGCGACGCGCGACGATGTCGCGCTGACCCCGGCGCGGCCCACCGCAACGGCGTCACGTCACGTCACGTCACGTCACGTCACGTCACGTCGCGTCACGTCACGTCGCGGCCATCGGCGCCGGCTCGACGATGCAGGTCGGTATCGCCGGGACACGGGAGACGCGCACGGCAGACGTGCCCGCTGCTGCATCCGGATCGTGCCCGCGTGCGAACCGTTTGCACGATCCCGGCGTTGATGCCCCTGATGCCGCGCACTCCGCGCGGACTCAGCACCAGCGATCCATCGAGCACGACCACACCTGACCGGACACCACTCATGCCCAGTCGCACCCTCGCAGTTGCTTCATTGCTCGTGCTCGCCGCCTGCGGCGGCAAGAAGGACGACGCCGCCGCGGTCGATTCCGCCGCCTCTCCGGCGACGGCGAGCATGGATTCCGCGCCGGCCGCTGCTGCCGGCACGAAGGACGTCGTGGAGACCGCCATCGCCGCCGGCACGTTCAACACGCTGGCGAAGGCCCTCACCGCGGCCGGACTGGTCGAGACGCTGAAGGGCGCCGGTCCGTTCACGGTCCTCGCGCCGACCGACGAGGCGTTCGCCAAGATCCCCGCCAAGGATCTCGAGGCGCTGCTCGCCGACAAGGCTGCACTGACGAAGGTGCTGACCTACCATGTGATCGCGGGCAACGTGCCGGCCTCGCAGGTGACGACCATGTCCGAGGCAACCTCGCTCGAGGGCAGCAAGATCGCGATCAAGGTCGTGGACGGGAAGGTCGAGCTGAATGGCACGAGCATGGTGACGGCGACGGACGTGCCGGCATCGAACGGCGTGATCCACGTGATCAACACGGTGCTGATGCCGCCGAAGCCGTAGTTCGTGCGATGGGATCGGACGCCCGCGCTGCCTGAGAGGGTGGCGCGGGCGTTCTGGCGTTGGGGGCCATGGCGAGACGAGGATCCAGGTCGGAACTCCCCTGACAGCCACGGCGCCGGCAGGCGGGTAGAATCGCGGACACCGCCATTCGTCGCGAGGAGAGCTGCCCATGCTTCGCCGGTCACTGCCTGTTGCGTTCGTCCTGATCACAGCCCTGTTCGTACCACGCCCGGTGCCGGCGCAGCCCCCCGCCGAGATCCGCCTCCGCCTGACGCGTGACACCGTGCTCTCCGGCGTCACCTGCGGCCCCACCGGCCGGTCGTACGCCGTCCTGTTCGCGGACGGGGCCCTCAACGAATGCCCGATCGCCCGCGACTCCGTGATCGCCGGCCATGCCCTGCCCCGTGAGACGTGGATCCTGCTCGACCGATCACGCACCCTCGTCTCCGCCTGGCTGGCGCGAGACACGGAGCTGCAGGCCATCCCATGCAAGGGCAAGGGCTACAAGACCTGGCACACGCGCTTCCATCGCGACGGCCAGCTCGCCGGCTGCTTCCTCTCGCGCGACGCGACGCTCGACGGCGTGCCTTGTCGCGCCGCGGCCTTCCTGACCGAACTGTCCGGCTCCACGCAGGTGGCGCTGCACCCCGGTGGCCGGCTGCAGTCGTGTCGCGTGGCGCGTGCGGTGACGCGCGATGGCGTGACCATCGCACGCGGCGAACGGATCACGCTCAGTGCCACGGGCGCGGTCGTGCGCGGTGCAGTGGCGCGAGGCTCTGCGGCGCCGCGCTGATTCAACGGGTCGGTGTCGGTCCCGCGTCCTGCGACTGGCGCGCGCGCGGCTGGGTGTGCCGGTGGCAGGGACGGCGCCGGACTCCATCGCGCGGCGTACCTCGGGCTATCTTGCCGCGATGTCGACCGAATGCCTGCTGTGGCAGTGGAGCCTGCTCGCGCGGCTCGTCTCGGTGAGTTCGTTCTTCGACGCCTCGGCCGAGTGGCTGCTGGCGCTGGGGTGCGTGCTGGCGGTCACCACGCGGTCGCGACGTGAGCTCGAGTCCACCAACGACGAGCTGCGCCGCGTGCAGTCGACACTGCGCGCGATGGTGGACGTCGACTCGCTCACCGGGCTCGCCCGCGGCATGTACGATGCGAAGCAGCAGGCGCGCGGTCATGTCGCGACGCGGCATGCCTGACCGCGCAAGTTCACCCCTGGCCAGCCGGACGTCATGAATCAGCGCATGCCGTGCACCGGCCCGGTGCCACGGATCGCATGCCGCAACAGGGTGGGCGTCGTTGGCGCGCTGGTGACGATCACGGCGCTCACCGGCTGTGCGAGCGCGCCGGCGTGGCGCTTCGACAGCACGCGGGAGCGGGCACTTGCGGGCGCAATGCAGGCCGCCGTCACGGCCGGCGACGTCACCGGACTCACCGTGCTCGTGACCAGCCGCGACAGCATCCTGTTTCACCGCACGGCCGGCCGGCTCGCCCCCGGCAGTGCAGCGACGGTCGGCACGGACGCGGTCTTCAACATCGCATCGATGACGAAGCCCGTCACCGCCCTCGCCGCGATGATGCTGGTGGAGGACGGCAGGCTCGCACTCGACGCACCGGCGTCCACCTACCTCCCCGAACTGGTGGGGCGCGGCGTGCTGCTGCGCGTCGATTCCGCGCGTCGCACCGTGATCACGCGACCGGCGAGCCGTGAGATCACGGTGCGTGACCTGATGCGCCACACGTCCGGCATCGGCTACGCGTTCTCGAACCCGGCGTTGCATGACGTGGAGCGGTTCACCTCGATCCCCGAGCGCGACTGGCCACTCGTGCATGACCCCGGCGCACGCTGGACCTACGGCATGGGCCCGTCGTACCTCGGCTGGATCGTCGAACGCATCGCGGGCATGCCGCTCGAATCGTTCTTCCGCCAGCGGATCTTCACGCCACTCGGCATGCACGAGACGTCGTACGTGCTGCCGCCATCCCGGGCGTCACGGCTGATGGCCCTCTCCGACCGCCGTGGCGACAGCCTCGTGGCGCGACCGCGGCCTGACTCCGTGCAGGCCGAGGGGTTCGGCGATGGCAACCTGTTCTCGACGGCGCCGGACTACGCGCGGTTCATGCAGCTGCTCCTGGGGCGCGGCACGTGGCGCGGCACACGTCTCGTGCGCGAGGCATCGATCCGTGAGCTGATGCGCGACCAGCTCGGTGCACTGACGGTCCTCAGGCAGCCCACCACCGATCCCGCACTGTCGGCGCCGTTCCCGGACGGTGCCACGCGTGATGGGTTCAGCCTCGCCTTCCAGGTGGCACGCGGGCATCCTGACGGCCGGCCGGATGGATCGCTGAGCTGGGCGGGCCTGTACAACACGCACCTGTGGATCGATCCGCCCAACGGCATCGGCGTGCTGGTGCTGACGCAAGTGCTGCCCTTCCATGATCCGCGCGTGATGGACGTCGTGCGGGCGGTCGAACATGCCCTCTACCTGCCGCTCGCGGCGCACTGACCCGGCGGCGCGCGGCGCGACTCAGCGGAACCCGGCCGCCTCGGTTCGCAGTGCCTCCACCAGCCGGTCCACCTCGGCGCGGGTGTTGTAGAGCGCCGGTGTCACGCGCACCGCACTGCCACCGGCGATGCCGCGCCGCGCCACCGTGAGGATGCGGTGCTTCCCGAGCAGCAGTGCCGCCATGCGCTGCGCCTCGCGGTGGTCCCGCATGGCCGGCAGGCGAAAGCTCGTCACGGCGCCGTACCGCGCCGGCTCCTCGGGTGTGAGGATCTGCATGCCGGGCAGGTCCCGGACCCCGTGCACCCACTGCTCGCGCAACGACTGCAGGTGCGCCTGCTTGCGGCGTCCGCCGATGGCGCGATGGAACGCCAGCGCGGCCGGGACGGTGAGTGTCGCGGCCGGGTTCACCGTGCCGATGCTGGTGCGGCTGCGGGTGTCGTCGGCCGCGTACATGGTGCTGCCCATGCAGGGCTCGATGTCGGCCAAGCGCGCGGCGCGGATCCAGATGGCGCCGGTGCCGATGGGCGCCGCCAGCCACTTGTGCAGCGAGAAGCCGACGAAGTCGGCGTCGAGGTCGGCGAGCGTGAAGTCGACGTGGCCGATCGTCTGCGCAGCATCGACGATCGTGTCCACGCCCCGCGCCCGCGCCATTGCCACGATCTCGCGCACCGGCATGACGACGCCGGTCCGGTTCGAGAGGTGGGTCACCAGCAGGAGCTTCAGCGACGCGGGGGCCTCGCGCAGCTCGCGCTCGTACGCGGCGAGGATGTTGGCCGTGGTGGCAGGTTCGGGGATCGCGAACTTCCGCACGGTGACACTCCGGCGATCACGCAGCGACTCCATCGCCTGCTGCATCTCGTCGTAGTCCAGGTCCGCATACAGGACCGCGTCACCAGGACGCAGGCGCGCATACTGCGTGATCAGGCACTGCAGCGCCTCGGTGCCGTTGCGGGCGAACGCGAACTCCGACGCGGGCGCCTGCATGAGCTGCGCGAGATCCGTGCGCACCCGCTCCAGCGCGGCATCGTACTCGCGCCCCGGGATGCCGTTGCGGACGAAGAGGACATTGCGCCGGTTGAGGAGCCGCGTCTCGTCGAGGAAGGCCTGCTCCACGGCCCGCAGCATCACGCCCCAGTAGGCGTTCTCGAGGTTGGTGACGCTCCGGTCGATGTCCCACTGCGCCGCGAGCTCCTCGGCGTCACCCGGACCGGGGGCCCCCGCGGCGGGTGGCAGGGTGGCCGCAGCTCCGACATCGGGCAGGAGGGCACCGGCGACGGCGCCGGCGAGCGTCTGCTGGAGGAAGAGGCGCCGATCGAGGCTCATGCAGGGTCACTCACGGGGGAAGGCGGCGACGGAAGGCCGGTACCGGCCGTGGCATGGGGCGAGGGGGAGCTGGCTCGCCTGAAGGTATGCCCGGATCGCGAAGCCGTCGCGTGGGTGGTACAAGCGCACCGTCCCCTCGTGCCGGTCACCACGCGACGGTGACCGTTCCACACCGCCGTGGCCGCGACTCGCCACATCGTGTGCGTGACGAGAACTGTCCCGGCGAAGTATGCGCACTGTCGCCGACCCTCACCCCGCCGCCCGTGACCTCCCCCCCGCCCCTGCACCGCTTCGCGCGCCTCCTCGGCACGCTCTCGCTCGCCGGCTGCGCGATCGTCACCGACAGCTCCGACACACCCGGCGTCGCACTCGAGATCGTCGCGTCGATGAACTCGGCCGATTCCGTCCCGGCCGGCATCACCGTGACGACCCAGCAGGTCGCGGTGCGCGGCACCTTCTCCACGCCCTGCGTGAGCTACGGCGTGACGGCGGGCGCACGCCAGACCGGCCAGCGGCTCGAGATCACGCTCAGCGGACGTCGGAACGGTGAGCTCTGCGCCTTGGCCATCGGCTACTACACCTACACCGCGACCGTCCCCAGCCTGCCATCCGGCTCGACCCAGGTCATCGTGCGTCACCGGATCGAGGACGCGAACTGGCCCGTCGCGACGGTGCTCGACACGACGGTCGTCGTGCCATAGCGGTCGCTGGCGTTGCCGCTCGCGCGACGGCGGCGCTAATGTAAATGTGGTCGTGAAGTGACTTGATCCGCCGCAGCCCCAGGCAATCCGCCCCCGGGCTCCGCCGGATCCGCGACTGCCCTGCCCCAACACGGAGACTCCTGTGTCGCTGCGCCGTACCGCCCTCCTGGCCTCCGCCGCGGCCCTCGCCGCCTGCAGCGACAGCACGGCGCCAACGCCGGACCCGCTCGCGTCCGACGCCCCGCAACTGGGGGCCACGCTGACCATCGCCGGCGTCAGCGCCCTTGGTGCCGCCGGCGTGAGCGGCCTGGGCGGGTCGCTCACGGGCAGTCCGTTCGCGATCGCCGCCGCTGGCACCGGCAGCATGCCACCGGCGCCGTCGTGCACGCGCACGGCGGAAGGGCTGCTCCGCTGCTCGACGACGTTCAGCGGCCTCACCATCGACTACGTCACCGGCCGTCCGGATTCACTCGGGACGCGGATGGACATGACGATGAGCGGCACGCTGCCGGCGGCGAACGGCCGCCCCTCGCTCAGGATCCAGCGCACCGCGACGAACTGGATGGAGCCCCTCGCCGGCGGCGGCACGAGCCTGGTGGGCACGCGCCATCGCAGCGCCGAGACCGGCACCACCGAGCAGCTCGGTGCACCGCGTCAGCTGATGACCGACACGGCCAGCACCGACGTCCGCATGTACTTCACGAACGACGCCAGCGGTGCCGTGCCGCTCCCGCGCCTCGTCGGCACCAGCCGGCGCGTGATCTGGACGAGTCGCGACGGGAGCGCGCCGAGCTACTGGCGCGAGACGACGACCTACGACAGCAGCACCGTGATCCGCAGCCTCGTCGAGTCGCCGGCCGGGACGCGACACTGCAGCATCAATCTGGCGGCACGCGTGATCGCGCTGTCCTGCAACTGAGTGCGGTTCAAGATCCCCGTCCCCTTGAACCGTTCAAGATCCCCGTCCCCTTGAAACGGTCCATGACGCGCCTCGCACTCACGCTGGCCCTCCTCGCCGTGAGCGCCCCGCTCGCCGCGCAGGTCACCCTCACCGCCGGCCAGCCCGTCCAGGGCACCCTCGCCCGCGGCGACACCGCCCGCTTCCGCCTCGACGCCGACTCGGCCACGCTCATCCGCCTCACGCTCGACCAGCGCTCCGTGAACGCCACCCTGCGCGTGCTCGGCCCGCGCGGCAACACGCTGCGCTCCGTGAACGCCGCGCCCCGCGGCACCGAACGGCTGCAGCTCGAGACCGTGACCAAGGGCGTGCACCAGGTGCAGGTCGTCCCCGTGGACTCGGCCAGCGGCGCGTTCACGCTGACGCTCGTCGCCCGCGAGCCGCTCTCGTCCAACCCGGCCACCCTCGTGGACCAGCTGCTCGCGCCCTGGGATCGCCGCGACGGACCCGGCGCCGCGGTGGCCGTGTGGCGCGGCGGCCGGACGCTGCTCGCGCGCGGGTACGGCATGGCGAACCTCGCGTACGACGTCCCCTTCACGCCCACCACGCCCACCAACATCGGCAGCACCTCGAAGCAGTTCACGGCCTTCGCCGTCATGCTGCTGGTGGACGAGGGCCGGCTCTCCCTCGATGACGACGTGCGCACGCACTTCCCAGAACTGCCGGACCTGGGCAAGGTCGTCACCGTGCGCCACCTGCTCACGCACACCAGCGGCTACCGCGAGGTCTACAACGCCCTCGTCATCGCGGCGCGCCGCATCGACGAGGGAGACTACGTGGGCCGCGAGGAGATGATCGGCCTGCTCCAGCGCCAGCCCACGCTGCAGAATGCCCCCGGGGCCGAGTTCAACTACAACAACACCGCGTTCGCACTGCTCGCGATGCTGGTGGAGCGGGTGGCGAAGGTGCCGTTCCCCGAGTTCATGGCGCGCCGCGTCTTTGCGCCGATTGGCATGACCCACACCGTGGTGCGTGCCGACCGCCACGGCACGGTGCGCGGCGCCACCACCGGCTACTCACGCGGGCCGCAGGGTGACTGGCGCGACCTCGGCGACCTGGGCGGGTCGATGGGCGCCGGTGGCATCTACACCACGCTCGGCGACCTGCAGAAGTGGGCGGAGAACTACGCCAGTCCGCGCGTCGGCACGGCGAAGGGCATTGCGCAGATGATGACGCCCTTCACGCTCAGCACCGGCAAGTCCACCGGCTACGGGTTCGGCCTGTTCATCGACCGGCAGGGGCCGCAGCAGCGGGTGCACCACGGCGGTGCCGACATCTCACACCGCTCGATGCTCGCGCTGTACCCGGACATCGACGCCGGCGTGACGGTGCAGAGCAACGACGGGAGCTTCGACTCGTCGATCGCCTTCCGGATCGCGACGGCCTTCTTCCCCGAGCTCTCAGCCCGCGCCACGACCGGCGCCGCCTTCGATGCTGCCGCGTATGACCCAAAGACGTTCGACCGGTTCGTGGGGCGCTACGCGCTCGACCTCGCGCCGGCACGAATCATGACCTTCACCCGCACCGGCGACTCGCTCGCGATCCAGCTCACCGGGCAGCCGAAGTTCCCGATCTACCCGACGTCGGACACGTCGTTCGTGCTGCGGGTGGTGCCGGCCTCGGTCACCTTCCAGCGCGATGCGCAGGGCAAGGTCACGGGGCTGATGCTGCACCAGAACGGCGACAATCACGCCACGCGCCTCGAGGGGCCGGCGCCCGATGCCGCGACGCCGTGGGTGCCGACGCCGGCCCAGCTGGCGTCGTATGCAGGGCGCTACTTCAGCGAGGAGCTCGAGACGTTCTACGAGGTGGCCGTCACCGCCGGGAAGCTCACCGTCACCAACCGTCGCATGGAACCGCTGCCGCTCACGGTCGGCGCACCCGACACGTTCAGCAGCGGTGAGACCACCCTCGCGTTCGAGCGCGACCGGAACGGCATCGTGGTCGCGTTCTACGCCGGCAACGGTCGTACGCGCAACGTGCGGTTCGCGCGGGTGCGGTAGCCGGATCGGGGGGCCGGCGCCGGTCGACCGCGCCCCCGTTCCACCATAAGGTCCAGCTCGCTGAATCCTTCGAGCGCGAACCCGGCTCTTCAGCGGAACGTACTTGTTCCCGGAGTTCCGCCGTCGTGCTGCCCCATGCCGTCACCCTCGCCACCGCGGCGGCTTCCGCCGTCGGCATCGGTGCGTCACTGGGGCTGCTGGGCGGCGGTGGGTCGATCCTGACCGTCCCGGTGCTGGTCCATGCCCTCGGGATCGCGGCCCCCTCGGCGGTGGCGATGAGCATGCCGGTCGTCGGCCTCACCAGCCTGGTCGGCGCAGTGGGCCATTGGCGGGCGGGGCATGTCCGGATCCAGAGCGCGCTCGCCTTCGGCGGCATGGCGATGGTCGGCGCCTACCTGGGCAGCTCGATCGGGCGCGCGATCGGCGGCGAGGCGCAGCTCACGCTGCTGGCGCTGCTCATGACCATCACGGCGATTGCCATGTGGCGGAAGCCCGCCGCGCGACCGCCGGAGACGGCGGCGGCGGCGAGCGCGCGCCCGCGCATGGGGATCGCCGCCGTCGTGGCCTTCGCTGTGGGACTGCTCACCGGCACCGTCGGCATCGGCGGCGGATTCCTGGTGGTTCCGGCGCTGGTCCTGTTCGTCGGCCTCTCGATGGCCGACGCCATCGGTACCTCACTGGTGGTGATCGCCATGAATGCGGCGGCGGGCCTGGCCGGCTACGCCGGCCACGTCCCCATCCAGTGGCGGACCGTCGCCTGGTTCTCGGCGCTCGCCGCGCTGGGCATCCTCGCCGGCCTGCGACTCGCCCCTCACATCCCTGCCGCGCGCCTCCGGCGTGCGTTTGCCGTGCTGCTGGTCGTCGTCGGTGCCGTCCAGCTCTGGCCTCACGTGGCGACGCTGTCGTCGCCTGCACCGTCGTCCCCGGTCCCCGCCGCGCGCGCGCCGTGACCGGGCCCTTCGCGCAGTCCGACGCACGATTCCCGATTCACCCCTGAGGAACCCGCCATGCTCGTCCGCCAGATTCACGACACCGGCCTCGCCCAATACGCCTACCTGGTTGGCTGCCCGCGCACGGGCGAAGCGATCATCTTCGATCCCGAGCGCGACATCGACCGGTACTTCGAGCTGGCCGCTGCGCACAAGCTGCGCATCGTGGCCGCCGCCGACACGCACATCCACGCCGACTACCTGAGCGGCCTGCGCGAGTTCGCGGAGCGCGGCGTGATGGTGTATGCCAGCGATGAGGGCGGCGCGGACTGGCGCTACGAGTGGCTCCTCGGCAGCGCGTATCCGCATCGCCTGGTGCACCACGGTGACCACTTCAAGGTCGGCAACATCGAGTTCGCGGTCCTGCACACGCCCGGCCACACGCCGGAGCATGTCGCGTACACGGTCGTGGACACGGGCAGCGGCGCCACCGAGCCGATCGGCGTGATCAGCGGGGACTTCGTGTTCGTCGGTGACCTGGGGCGTCCGGACCTGCTGGAGGAGGCGGCCGGCGTGGTTGGCACCATGGACCCGGGTGCCCGGCAGCTCTACGCCTCGCTCGCGCACTTCCGTGCACTGCCGGAACACGTGCAGGTGTGGCCGGCACACGGCGCGGGCAGCGCCTGCGGCAAGTCGCTTGGCGACATCCCGTCGTCCACGGTCGGCTACGAACTCCGCTACAACCCGGCGGTGCTCGCGGCGACCTCGGAGCAACACTTCGTCGACTACATCCTCTCCGGCCAGCCGGAGCCGCCGATGTACTTCGCGCGCATGAAGCGGGACAACCGGCGCGGACCGCGGGTCATCGGCGCCGTCACGATGCCACCGCGCATGGCCGCGGATACCCTCGCCGCGGCCGGCACCACCGGCGCTGCGGTGATCGTGGACACCCGCGGGCGGAAGGCCTTCCTGGCGCGCCACGTGCGCGGCTCGCTGCTGGCCGAACGGGCCGACCAGTTCGTGAACATCACGGGCTCGTACATCGCCGAGGACGCGCCGATGTACCTCGTGGTCGACGAGGGTGAGCTCGATGCCTCGGTGCGTGACCTCCTGCGCATCGGCCTCGACGACGTGCGCGGCTGGGTCGGCACGGCGGAGTACGAGGCGTGGCTGGCCACTGCCCCGGGCGTCGCGACGATCGCGAGCATCACGATGGCCGAGCTGGAGGCGCGGCGCCACGATGGCGGCGTGACGATCCTCGACGTGCGCGGCAAGGTCGACTTCGTCGAGCGGCACATTCCCGTCGCGATCAACGTGGCACACACGCGCCTGCCGGCGCGCCTGCAGGAGATCCCGCGCGACCTGCCGCTGCTGGTGCATTGCAACAGTGGTGCGCGGTCCGCCCATGCGGTGGCGTTGCTCGAGCGTGAAGGGTACCAGGTGACGAACGTGGCGGACATGTTCGCCAACTGGCATGAGGCGGTGCCGGCGCGCACCTGACCGGCGCCGGGCAGGACCCTGCCCCGCGCCGGTCGATGCCGCGGCGCGGGGCATTCTCCCCACTCCTTGCTCCCCGACCATGGCTGCCCCCATCACGATGGCCCCGGGCCCCGATGCCCGGCTCGATGCGCTGCTGCGCCGACTGGAACGCACGCTGGACGCACTCGAACCGGTGGTGCCGCTCGTGCAGCGGGCCCCCGACATGATCGGCATGGCCGCTGACACCTGAAGGCCAGTCCGCTCGGCGACGCGGCGGGATGGGTGGACGTGGACAAGGAGACGCTGCAGCACGCGCGCTACAACGACGTGTTCGGCATCGGCGACTGCACCAACCTGCCGACCTCCAAGACCGGCGCCGCGATCCGGAGCCAGGCACCGGCGCTGGTGGCGAACCTCATGGCCTTCCGCCGCGGTGAGCCGCTCCCGAACCGCTACGACGGCTACACCGCCTGCCCGGTGGTCACGGGCTACGGCACTCTCGTGATGGCGGAGTTCGACTACACCAAGCAACCGGCGGAGTCGATGCCGTTCGACCAGAACCGCGAGCGCTACTCGATGTACGCGCTGAAGACGTATGCCCTGCCGCAGCTGTACTGGCACGGCATGCTGCGTGGGCGGCTCTGAGCCGCCGGCCCGCCGCTCGCGGTGTTGGCGCGCCCCGCTGCCACGGTCGTGGCGGCGGGGCGCGCCTGCGTCACCCTGCGGATCGCCGCTAACCCAGACGCCGGCGGATCGCATCGAGCTGGCGTTCGATCACGGCCGGCATCACGAGGTGGTCGGCGATGCCCGCCAGCTCCTCCGCCTCCCGCCACGCCGACTCGAGCTGCGCGAGCTCACCCTCCAGCGCGCGGCGCTCGGCCTCCTCGTTGATCGACATCTCGAGGGCGAGGCGCGCCGCCACCGGGATGAACTGCACGTCGCCGGTGTCACCGAACTGCGACTTCGCGGCCCAGATGCCCCGCTGCGACGCCGCCCACGGCGCGAAGCGTTCGGGCCCGCCCGCCTCCTCGATGAGCTGCACGCCGCTGCGCACCTGCGCCGCACTCGCACCGCCGCCGTTGACGCGCGGCATGAAGCGACGGAGGAGCGGCATGGCATGGGTGCCGCGCACCGTCGTCACTCCCACCTCGTACTGCTGCGAGAAGCCGTCCCACTTCCGCGCGAGGCTCTTCGTGCTGTCGATCGGGATCATCACGCCGGCCTCGACGCCCCACCCTTCCTCCACCGGCAGCTGCAGCAGGCGCAGCCTGCCGGTGGGGGCGATCCGGCGCCCGTCATCGAGGTGCACCCGGTTGGCGAGCAGCTGCTGCCGCCAGGCCTTCATCGCGGCGAGCTGGAGCAGCGGCATGGCCGTGCCCAGCGCGACGCCCGCCGCCGACAGTCCTGCCACCGCGAGACCGGCACCGGCCACCCCGCCGGCCAGCAGCAGTGCGTTGCGCCTTCGCCGCCGCCCGAACTGGTCGCCGTAGCGCCAGGCCGCGAACTCCGGCCGGAGTGGCCGGCCCACGCGCACCAGGTCGGTGCCGTCGCGCAGCCGTGCCAGCCCGATGTTGTCGGTGCTCAGGCGCACGCGGGTGTCGCGATAGGCGCGCTCGCACTGCTCCAGCGCCTCCCAGCGTGCGTCGAACGGCGTCAGGTTCCAGCGCTGGCAGAGCATGCACACCACCCAGAGCCGTCCCTTCTCGCCGTCGAACGCCAGGCGGCGCCCGATCGGCAGCGCCTCGATCGCCTCGTTCGATCCCAGCGACTTCTGGCAGTGCAGGCAGGTGGTGTACATCGGCAGGGTGAGTCGTGGTGGCGCGACCCGGAAGTTATCGACCCGACGGGCCGCCGGCCGGTCGCCCGGGGTGCGCGCGGTGACTATCCTGCCCCCATGTCCCGCCCCGCCTCGGTCCTCCTGCAGTATCTCCTTCCGAAACGGACGCTGACCACGCTCGCCGGCCGCGTGGCCGCCGCGCGCGGCGGTGCGGTGACGACGGCGCTCATCCGCTGGTTCATCGGCCGCTACAACGTGCGGATGACCGAGGCCGCCGACCCCGACCCGTCGCATTACGCGACGTTCAACGACTTCTTCACCCGCGCCCTCAAGCCCGGCGCGCGCCCCATCGCAGCCGCCGACTTCACCTGCCCGGTGGATGGCGCCGTCAGCCAGGTCGGCGCGATCAACGGCGACCAGCTGCTCCAGGCCAAGGGGCACTTCTACACCACCACCGCCCTGGTGGGTGGCGACGAGTCGCTCGCCGCGCACTTCACTGACGGCACCTTCGCCACCATCTACCTCAGCCCGAAGGACTATCATCGCATCCACATGCCCATCGCGGGGCGACTGCTGCGGATGATCCACGTGCCGGGTGACCTGTTCAGCGTGAACCCCGACACCGCGCGCACCGTGCCTGGCCTCTTCGCGCGGAACGAGCGCGTGGTGTGCGTGTTCGAGAACGACCGCGGCCCGTTCGTGATGGTGCTCGTCGGCGCCACCATCGTCGGCAGCATGGCCACCGTGTGGCACGGCGTGGTGAACCCGCCGCGCACCGGTGCCGTGCGCGAGTGGGACTACAGCGACCAGCAGGTCACGCTCGAGCAGGGCGACGAGATGGGCCGCTTCCTGCTCGGCTCCACCGTGGTGATGCTCTTCCCCGACCAGTACGTGCTGTTCACGCCCAAGTGGGAGGCGGGGCTGACGGTGCGGATGGGCGAGGGGATCGGGATCCAGTATCCGCGGACGGCGGAGACGCGGATCTGAACGGCTCGTCCCCGACCGGATCGACTCACCCGGTCGGCGCCGACCCCAGGCTGGCGAGCAGTTCGTCGAGCTGGTCCAGCGACTCGGGCATCGCACCCGTCGACCCGGTGTTGGCATCGAGCGATTCCTTCGAGGGATAGAGATCGTGCACCGTGACCAGCGTCCGGCCAGCGATCTCCTCGAAGGTCACCGTGGTCACGGTCACCCCCTCACCCTCCTCGTTCGTCCACACCAGCCGTGACGGCGGTGTCACCTCCAGGTAGGTGCCGAAGAACTCCATCGTCGCCCCCTCGTGCAGGAAGGCCAGGCGGTACTCGCCGCCCACGCGCACATCCATCACGCACGACACCAGGTTGAGCCCGTACGATCGTGGCACCCACCACTGCCGGAACAGCTCTGCCTTCGTCCACGCCTCGAACACGAGTCGTGCCGGTCCGTTCACGGTGCGCGTGACGACCATCTCGCGATCCGACGTGCGCTCCACGGTCGTGGGGCTTCCGGTCGGGGCGGCGTCACTTCCGGTGCGTTCGTCCATGGGTCCTCTCCTCCTGTTTCAGGGTCTCGACGACGTCGTCCAACGCGTCGAAGCGTTCGCTCCAGAGCTGGCGGTACCGCTCGATCCACGCCGCTTCCTGCTGCAATCCGCGCGGGCCGAGCCGGCAGGTGCGCACACGACCGACCTTTTCCGTCGCGACGAGCCCCGCCTGCTCCAGCACGTCGATGTGCTTCTTCATGCCGGTGAGGGTCATGTCGAATCGCAGGGCGAGCGCCGTGATCGAGGCGTCCGCGCGGCCGAGCGCCTCGAGGACACCGCGCCGGGTGGGGTCCGAGAGGGCGCCGAACGATGCGTCGAAGGTGCCGTGCTTAAACTGAACCATATGGTTCAGTGTACGGCCAGGAGCCGCCGCACGCAAGGGGGCCGGCGTGCCCGCTTCCGCGAACGCGCCGGCCCCCCTCTGACGCCCATCTACCGCCGCAGTACGAACAGAATTGTGGGGTCGATCGGATAGCGTCCGAACTTCGCGCCGTAGATCGCCAGCCCACCGGGGAGTGCGTCGCTGACGTCCATCCGGATCGTGAACGCGCCGGTCGCCGCCGCATCCGCGAGCTGTGCGGCGCTCAGCGGCATCCGCAGCAACTCCCCGTACGAGCCCGCCTCGCTCAGCGTGCGGTCGAACGGCTGCGCATGCCAGCTCAGGATGCCGCGCGAATCGGCGGGATCGTCCGACAGCTCGCGCTGTCCCGCGACGGTGCCGTTCACGCGCACCGTCACCGCGCTCGGGTGCTTGTGCGCGCTGGTCTGCGGATAGCTGTTGCGGTTGAGGCTGCGATCCTGCAGCCCGCCTCCGCGCATGTAGTCGCCGTCGCCTTGCGCAGTGGCGTCGCGATCCTTGCCGTTCATCCGCTTGGCTGACGCCTCGACGAGGAAGGTGGCGCTGGCCACCTCGCCGACGCTGAGGCCCGCCGGCCACGCGATCCGGTACTCGACATGGCCGCTCCCCGCCCCGTTCTGCTTCGCGCCGAGCACCGCCCATGTCTTCTGCGACCACTGCGACGACGCCGGCGCGGTCGCGGCGGTGCGCGCCGCGCGCACGCGTGACCCATCCGCCAGCACGCCACTCGTCGGCGCCGCACCACCCACCACATACGTCGTGAAGTTGCGGTGCAACACGGTCCCGGCCGCGTCCTCGAGCCGCACCGCCAGCACGAACACGCCCGGCTCACCCGGCATCGTCACCCGCATCGGCGGCAACGCACCGGACATCCACGGGCGATACGCGATCCGCATGACATGGCTGCCGTAGGTGCGCTGCTCACCGAAGGTGCTCCAGCCACGCAGCTCCCCGCGCACGGTCAGCGAATCGCCGAACGTGGTCGCCGGCGTCAGGAACGACGCGTACAGCGGCACCTCGACGCTCGCACCGGCCGTCACCTCACGCGCCAGCAACGAGTCACCCACCGCGATGTAGAGCGGCGCGTGCAGGTCGCGCAGCGTCATCCCCGGCACCAGGTCACCGAAGCCGGTCTCCTTCCACGTGCGGTCGAAGCGCCAGTAGCCGTTCCACTCGTTGATCACGTCGTGGTGCTCGGTGTAGAGCCAGCCCGCGATCTTCGGGTGACGGCGGAAGGCATCCACCGCGCGCTTGTAGTCCCAGCTCCAGTCCACGTCGCCGGTGCTGCCGGTGTAGCCCCACACATTGCCGAACTCGGAGTTGAGCATCGGCTGCCGGCCCTGCACCCACCCGGTCTCGAAATGGTGCGGCGAGCCGGGATAGGTGCTGTCACTGATCACCTTGTCGAACGCCGCCCAGCGCCAGCCCGGCAGGTATTCATGCCAGGTGTTGAGGTCGGTCTCGGTGTGGCCGGCGCCGCAGCAGATGGAGTTGTCCTCGATCAGGCGCGTCGGATCCAGCCCCTTCGCCAGCCGATAGACGGCGGCGACCTTGCGCTGCGTTGCGGGAAGGTAGCGTTCCTCGGTGCCCGCCTTCGTGCGCAGCCCCCAGGTCTCGTTGAACAGCACGTACGAGAACACGCTCGGGTGGTTGTAGTCGCGGTCCATCATCCCGCGCATCGCGACCTCGTGCTCGCCGAACGCGGCCGAGTCGGGCTGGCCCCACCAGTTCGGCACGTCGGCCATGATCAGCACGCCGAGCCGGTCGGCCCAGTAGAGCTTGCGCGGCGCCTCGATCTTGATGTGCTCGCGCAGCGCGTTGAGCCCGATCTGCCGCGCCAGCAGGATCTCGTTGCGCAGCACGCTGTCGGTCGGGAAGGTGTAGAACCCGTCGGGATGGTACGCCTGGTCGAGCGCGATCTGCAGGTAGACCGGCACGCCATTCAGTGCCACGTACGGATGCTCGGTGCCCGGCAGGTTCACCACCGACACGATCCGCATGCCGAAATACGTCTGCACCTTGTCCTCGACCATCCCCTCCCCCGTCACCGACACCGTCACGGTGTGCAGGAAAGGGTCGTCCAGAGACCAGCGCCGCGCATTGGCCATCGGCACGTCGACGTGCGCCTGCGTTGCGCCCTTCTTCACCCGCTGCACCACCGGTGCCTGGCCGGCGCGATTGGTGAACGCGAGCGTGAGCTGCAGGTCGCGCGGCGCGGGCTCGCGCAGGCGCACGTTCACACCGACGCCGGCCAGGTCGGACCGCGGCGTGTAGTGCACCGCCTCCACCGGATCGGCGCCCCGCGCCTCGAGATACACGGTCTGCCACATCCCGCGCGCCTGGCCGTACCCCTGCTTCCCTTCCAGCTTGAACGGGTGTGGCGAGTCGTCCACGCGCACGGTGATCCGCTTCACACCGGCCGTCCGCGCGGCGCCGGTGAGCTCGAAGGAGAACGGCGTGTATCCGCCCCGATGCTCGCCGAGCCGCACATCATCCACCCACGCGGTCGTCGTCCAGTCCGACGCGCCGAAGACCACGAACACCCGCTTGCCGTTCCACGACTCGGGGATCGTGACGTCGCGCGAGTACCAGCCGATGCTCGCACTGTCCGGCACCCCCGACAGCGCCGAGCCCCACGAGAACGGCACCGTGATGGTGCGCGGCCCCGGGAGGGTGTCGCGCGTCCAGCCGGCAGACTCGCCGCGATCCTGCGGATCGAAGGCGAACTGCCACTGGCCATTGAGGTTCGCCCACTCGGCGCGCTCGAAGTCGGGACGGGGATGCTCGGGGAGCGGGATCGTGGCGGTCGCCGGACGCTGGGCGGCGAGCGAGCCGGCGGACAGCATCACGGCCAGGACGCGGCGGGCGATGGAGGAACGAATGGGACGAACACCTCGGCAGGAGACTGGGGCACCGGGAACGAGGGGGATATCTCGTGCCCGCGCACCGCTTCCGCAATCGCCGCGCACGGACGTCAGCGGGCGGTGCAGCGCTCCGCGGTCCCCGCACCGAGCCGGAGTTCGGTCCTCGGCTGGAAGCGCCCGCTGGCCCGGCGCGAGTCGAACGCGTCGTGCCCCGGGGCTTCCACGCACCAGTGCCAGGCATAGACCCACGCGCCGTGGATCATCAGCGTCTCCATTTCCCATGCACGCCGGCGCGCGAAGCGGACGACGCCGGCGCTGTCGCTCAGCAGCGTGTCACGTGCGAACTCACGCCCGTACGGGTAGCGGCTCGTGACCAGGATGACGCGCGCACCGGCCAGCGGGCGCGACGCCGTGTCGCGCACCGCCAGGATGGCCTCCGGGCGACGGGTCTTGTACACCGGGAAGCAGGCGCCGCAGAGTGTGGCCAGCAGCATGACCAGTGAGGCGCGGTGCACAGCCGTCGCGCGCCGTCCGCCGCGGGCGGGATGGGTTCGCATGGTATCCGCAAACTTCGCGGGATTCGGCTCCGGGGGAAGCCGTGGCGCGGCAGCTCGCTCCCGCGGCCGGCCGCCGCGCATGTATCCTTGAGGGCGGCATCCCGACGACCGGGGCCCGCCGACCCTGCACCGTTCCCAGTGGAGCCCCATGCCCTCCCGACGCGCACGCCGTTTCCAGATGTCCGGCCTCTGCCGCGCCGTGCTGCTCACGGTGTCGGCCGCACCGACGCTGGCCGCGCAGCAGCGCGCCGTGGCCGACCCGCTCGCGCACGCCAAGGCGCTGCTGGCCACCACCCCCCTCATCGATGGCCACAACGACCTGCCGTGGGCGATCCGTGAGTCGCGGACGGCCCCGTCCGACGTCGAGGCCTACGACCTCCGCCGGCGCACGCCGCACCAGACCGACCTCGCTCGGATGAAGGCGGGGAAGCTGGGCGGGCAGTTCTGGTCGGTCTACATCCCGGGCGACATCCGCGACAGCGGCTATGCCCGCGTGCAGCTGGAGCAGATCGACATCGCGCGCCGCGTGATCGCACGCTATCCCGAGGCGCTCGAGCCGGCCGGCACTGCGGCCGACGTGCGACGCGCCTTCCGGCGGGGCAAGGTGGGCTCGATGCTGGGCATGGAGGGCGGGCACGCCATCGAGAACTCGCTCGGCGCGCTCCGCCAGTACTACGACCTCGGCGTCCGCTACATGACGCTCACGCACAACGTCACGCTCGACTGGGCCGACGCGGCGCTCGACAGCGCGCGCCATGGCGGGCTCACGCCATTCGGCCGCGAGGTCGTCCGCGAGATGAACCGGCTGGGGATGCTGGTGGACCTCTCACACGTCTCGCCCGGCGTGATGAGCAACGCACTCGACGTGGCGCAGGCCCCGGTGATCTTCTCGCACTCGGCCGCCCGCGGGCTGGTCGACCATCCCCGAAACGTCCCCGACTCGATCCTGCGCCGGCTGCCGCGGAACGGCGGGGTGGTGATGGTGCCCTTCGTGACGAGCTTCGTTTCGCCTGCCGTGCGCGCGCACAATCTCGAGCGCGAGCGCGCCGTGACGGCCATCCGCGCCGCGAACGGCGCCGACACGGCCGGTGCGGCCAGCACGATCCGCTCGTGGGACACCGCGCATCCGGCCCCGAAGGCCACGCTGGAGGACGTCGCGACGCAGATCGAGTACGTGCGCCGGGTGGCGGGCGCGGATCACGTCGGCATCGGCTCCGACTTCGATGGCGTGGACGACGACCTCCCGGTCGGGCTGGAAGACCAGTCCACCTACCCGATGCTGTTCGCGGAGCTCATCCGCCGCGGCTGGAGCGACGCCGACCTGCGCAAGCTGGCGGGCGAGAACGTGCTGCGCGCGCTGACGCAGGCGGAAGTCGCCGCGAAGCGCCTGCAGCGCGAGCGGCCGGCGTCGGTGCGCACCATCCGGGAGCTCGACGCCCGGGTGCAGCCGTAGCGCCGGTCTGGCCGTGGTACGGGCCCGTCGCTCGCCGCCGGCCGGCGACGAGCGACGAGGTCAGGCGCCGAACTGCCTCAGGTGGTGATCCACGTGCTTGTAGTGCAGCACCGCCCATTCATGCGGTGTGAGTGGCCCGAAGAACGGATGCGGGTGTGTCGTGCAGCCGGCGGGGCCGGCCGTCACGAAACGGTCGATCTGCGCACAGAGCCGCGCGCGTTCCGTCTCGATGTCCCGGTCATCCTGGATGACGAGGTCCGGCGTCGTCGGCGCGTTGCGCCGCAACGGCTTCGCGTCGCCAAGCGCGAGCGGCTTGATCAGCCAGCCCAGCAAGCGGCCGACCATCATGCGCGGCTGCCTGCGGTCGCCACACGCCACCTCGATGGCATCGGCACAGTGCGCAGCGGCCTGCGCCGCCGTCATCCGGCCCCAGAGTGCGGGCGGATTGGCGCGCAGCCGCTCCGTGCGCGCGATGAGTGCGTCGGCGAGCTGGCGATCGAAGAGGGTCTGGATTGGATCGGGCATGTGGGTGGCCTGTCGTGGTCCCCGCCCCGGCGCGGGCGGTGGAAGTGACTCATTCAGGATCGCGGTAACGCCGGACCGTCCGCGCCATCCAGCGCGAACACCCGCTCCATCGGCACCCACTTCTGCCCCGGGTCCGCCCAGGGCAATGGCTGCTGGAAGCGCCACATCAGCGCCTCCCATTCCTGCACCTTCACGTTCGACCCGTCCGCTGCTGCCTTCGCCGCCGCATCGAACGTCCCTTCGGTCTCCATCACCATGAACAACCGGTTGCCGGTGCGCCAGATCTCCATGCCGGTGATTCCGGCACGGCGGATGCTATCGGCGATCTCCGGCCAGATGGCCTCGTGCAGCCGGCAGTACTCCGCGATCAGCGCCGGATCGTCCCGCAGGTCCAGCGCCAGGCACCAGCGCTGCGTGCCGGCGCCGCTCACGCGCGCAGCCCCGCATCGTGGCGGTATCCGCGCATCCCGAAGAACAACACCACGAGGTAGCAGAGCACCGGGATCACGAACGCCGCCTGGATCCCCGCCGCGTCGGAAACGGCCCCCATCATCGCCGGCACGATCGCACCACCCACGATGCTCATCACCACCAGGCTCGAGCCGCTCTTGGTGTCGTCACCCAGTCCGTCGATCGCCAGTGCGAAGATGGTCGGGAACTGGATCGAGTGGCAGAGACCCAGCAGCACCACCATCCATACGCTGAGCGAGCCCGCACCGAGTGCGGCGCCGGCGGCAGCCACGATGCCAAGTGCGGCGACGAGGCTCAGCATGCGTGGAGCGGGAATGCGGTTCATCAGCGCTGCACCCGCCACGCGACCCGCCAGGAACGCCAGCAGGTGCCACTGCAGGAACGCCGCCGCATCCCGCTCGCCGGTGCCGGGCATGGCCTGCTGCACGAAACGGATCACGAAGCTGGCCACGCCCACCTGCGCCCCCACATAGCAGAACTGCGCCAGGACGCCGTTGCGGAGGTGCGGATGCCGCCACGCACTGGCCAGGCCACGACCCTCGCCGTCACCCGGCTCGCGCACTTCCGGCAGCTTCGAGAACGCAATCATCAGCCCCACCGCCACAAAGAGCGCCGTGATCACGAGGTATGGCCCCTTCACCCCGATGGCCTCCGTGGCACGCCACGCCTCGACTGCGGCCGGTGTCATGCTCGCCAGCTCGGCCGGTGTGTGCTCCACACCCGACAGGATGAAGCGTGCGCCGAGGATCGGCGTCAGTGCGGCGCCCACCGCGTTGAACGCCTGCGACACGTTCAGGCGGCGCGCCGCCGACGCCGGCGGGCCAAGCACCGTCACGTACGGATTCGCCGCCACCTCCAGCACGCACTGCCCACACGCCATCACGAACAGCGCCAGCAGGAAGAACGGATACCAGCGCGCCGACGCCGCCGGCTGGAACAGCAGTGTGCCCGCCGCGCACAATGACAGCCCGACGAGGATGCCGTAGCGATACCCCAGTCGCCGCATCAGCCACCCTGCCGGCAGCGCCATCAGGAAGTAGCCACCGAAGAACGCCGTCTGGATCAGCGACGACTGGAAGTCGCTCAGGTCCAGCGCCTTCTTCAGGTGCGGCACCAGCACGTCGTTCAGGTTGACGCCGATCGCCCAGAGGAAGAACAGCGACGTCACGAGCACGAACGGCACCAGGTACTGCCGCTCGGTCAGTGGTGCGCTGGTGCCACCGCTGCTCGTGACCGCCGCTGCAGGCTCGACGTTCACGTGAGCGTCCGGTCGAGGTGCACGTACCCACCGTCCACGTGCACGTGCTGCCCCGTGATGTGAGAGGCGCGCGCGGACAGCAGGAAGCAGGCCATGGCCGCGATCTCGGCCGGCGTGGTCATGCGCTTGCCCAGCGGGATCGATGTCGTGATGCGTGCCTCCCGCGCCGCCGGGTCGGGCAGGCTGTCCAGCCACGAGCGGTACAGCGGCGTCATCACCTCAGCCGGCACGAGCGCATTCACGCGCATGTTGTAGGGCAGCAGTTCCACCGCCCAGTCACGCGTGAGCGCGAGGATCGCCCCCTTCGCCGCGGCGTAGCCCGACGTGCCCCCCTGCCCCGTCATCGCGACCTTGCTGGAGACGTTCAGGATCGACGGCTGCCAGTCACCAGACGCCGCCGACAGCTTCAGTGCCGGCAGCGCCGCATGCGCGGTGTCGTAGTAGTGATGCAGGTTGATGTCCATCGAGTCGCGAAACAGTGCCGGTGTGCCGTGCTCGAGCCCCACGCAGTCGTTCACGCCGGCGTTGTTGATCACGGCATCGATCGCGCCGGCGGCCGCCAGTGCCTGCGCGACGGCATCCGCGCACGCCCCCGGCGCACGCAGCTCGGCCTGCACGGTGCGCACGCTGGGCAGCGCCGCCTGCATCGCCGCCAGCGCCGCCGCGTTCCGGTCCACCAGCACCGGCCGCGCGCCCTCGGCCACCAGTTCGCGGGCGATCGCCGCGCCGATGCCGCTGGCACCGCCGGTGATGAGCACCACGCGCCCCCCGAGCCCGAGTTCCATCACGCCTCCAGTCGATAGACGTCCACCGCGGTGCCGCCGAAGAGGCGCGCGCGCTCCACCGCCGGGAGACGCAGCGCCCACGTCTCCACCAGCTCCGCCACCTGCGCGTAGGAGCCGGCCAGCAGGCACACCGGCCAGTCGCTGCCGAACAGCAGCCGGTCGGTCCCGAACGCCGCGGCCACGGTGTCCAGGCACTCCGTGATCTCGTCGGTGCGCCAGCGCGACCAGTGCGCCTCGGTGATCAGCCCCGACACCTTGCACCACACATGCTCGTGCCGCGCCAGCGCCGCGATCCCGCGCCGCCAGGCCGCGAGTTCGCGGCTCGCGATCGGCGGCTTGCCGCAGTGATCCAGCACGAAGCGCACGCCGGCGCAGCGCTCGACGAGGAACTCGGCCGCCGCGAGCTGGCCGGCATGGATCAGGATGTCATAGCTGTAACCGTGCTCGCCGAGCAGGGCGATGCCCGCGATCACGTCCGGGCGGCGAAGGAAATCCATCGGTTCCGACTGCGCAATGTGGCGGAAGCCGCAGAGGCGTGTGTTCCCGCGGCGCACGGCGAGCCACTCGGCCAGGTTCGGGGCCCGAAGGTCGGTCCATCCCACCACGCCGCGGATGAAGGGATGCTCCGCCGCCAGCGCGAGCAGGAAGTCGGTCTCGCCATCCGACTGCGACGCCTGCACCGCCACCACACCGTCGACGCGCGCGCACCGGAGCGCCGGCACCACGTCCACGGGCAGCCAGTCGCGGCGGAGCGCCGGCATCGAGGCATCGATCCAGGCATCCCGCACGGGATCGAACCGCCAGTAGTGCTGGTGCGCATCGATGCGCACGGTGGCGCCGTCCGTCACCCGTGCAACCGCAGGAAGCCGCCGTCCAGCGGGTAGTCGCTGCCGGTGATGAACGCGGCCTCGTCGCTGGCCAGGAATCGCGCCAGCGTCGCGACCTCCTCCGGCGTACCCATGCGCCCCACCGGCTGCGCCGCCGACAGCCGCGCGAACACCTCGCCCTCACGCCCCGGGTAGCTGGCGGCGAGGAAGTTGTCCACGAACGGCGTGTGCACCCGCGCCGGCGAGATGCAGTTGCAGCGCACCCCGTGCGACACGTAGTCGCGCGCGATGGAATAGGTCATCGCCACCACGGCCCCCTTCGTCATCGAGTACGCGAACCGGTCCGCGAGGCCGGCCGACGCCGCGATCGACGCCATGTTGACGATCACCCCGCGACCCCGCGACGCCATGCCGCCGATGGCCGCACGCGTGCAGAGGTACACCCCCTGCACGTTCACGCGGAAGAGCCGCTCGAAGTCCTCCGGCGCGGTGCTGCCCACGTTCCCGATGTGCGACACGCCGGCATTGTTCACCAGGATGTCGAGCGAGTGTGATCCCGCGATCGTCTCGAATGCGCGCTGCACCGAGTTCACGTCGGTCACGTCGCAGGCCATCGCGGTCGCGGCACCACCGTGGGCCGCGGCGACGGCCGTGACCGCGGCGACGTCGCGGTCGAGGCAGTAGACGTGGGCGCCCGCGCGCACGAACTCCGCCGCGATGGCGCGCCCGATGCCGCTCCCGGCCCCGGTGACGGCGGCCACGCGTCCGGTGAGCAGGAACGCCCCCGTCGATGCACCCGTCACAGCGACACCCCTCGCTTCCACGGAATGAAGTCCCACTGCCCAAGCCGCTCTGCGGCGGTGACATGCCGCCCGCTGGCCGTCTCGATCACCAGGTCGAGCACCCGCGCCCCCATCGCCGCCAGCGTGACCTCGCCGGACACCACCGCCCCGCAGTCGAGGTCCACCGTGTCGGGCATCCGCTGCGCCAGCGCCGTGTTGGTGGCCAGCTTGAGCACCGGCGCCACCGGATTGCCCGTCGGCGTGCCCAGTCCGGTGGTGAAGAGGATGACCGTGGCGCCCGCCGCCGCCTGCGCCGTCGTGCACTCCACGTCGTTGCCGGGCGTGCAGAGGAGGTTGAGCCCCGGCACCGTGGCACGCTGCGGATAGTCCAGCACGTCGGTCACCGGCGCGGTGCCCCCCTTCCGCGCCGCGCCAGCGGACTTCATCGCATCCGTGAGCAGCCCGTCGCGGATGTTGCCGGGGGACGGGTTCATCTCGAACCCCGAACCGACGGCATGCGCCTGCGCGTCGTAGTCGCGCATCAGTTGCGCGAACCGGTGTGCGAGGTCGGCGCGCGTGCAGCGCTCGATCAGGTCCTGCTCCGACCCGAGCAGCTCCGGGAACTCGGCCAGCAGTGTCGTGCCGCCGAGCGCAGCGAGCAGGTCGGAGGTGATGCCCACGGCCGGGTTGGCCGAGATGCCGGAGAAGCCATCCGATCCGCCGCACTTGAGGCCGAGCGTGAGGGCCGACAGCGGTGCCGGGGAGCGGACCGCACGATTCGCCTCCACGAACCCCGCGAAGCTCTCGTGGATCGCCGCGGTCATCAGCGCCTCCTCGGTGCCCAGGCGCTGCTGCTCGAAGGTCAGCAGCGGCTTGGCGAAGCCCGGGTCGCGCGCGGCGATCTCCTCGCGCAGCACGTCCACCTGCGCATGCTGGCACCCCAGCGAGAGCACCGTGGCACCGGCCACGTTCGGGTGCACGAGATAGCCCGCCAGCAGGCCGCAGAGCGCCCGCGTGTCGTCGCGCGTGCCGCCGCAGCCGCCGTCGTGCGTGAGGAAGCGGATGCCGTCGAGCTGCGGGAACGGGCGGACATGCTGCGGAGCATCCACCGCGGCGGGGTCGGCGTCGCGCAGTGGCTCGCCCCGCGCATGTCGCCGCACGAGCTCGCGCACGGTGTGGCGGTGCCGCTCCGGAGCCGCGTAGCCCAGCTCGCGGTCGAACGCATCCTGCAGCGCGCGCACGTTGCGGTTCTCGCAGAACACCAGCGGCAGCACCAGCCACAGGTTGCGCGTGCCCACGCGTCCATCGGCACGGTGATAGCCGTCGAAGGTTCGCGCCGCGTAGCCCGTGACGTCGGGAGCGTGCCAGGTGCGCGCCACGGCCACCGCGGGATCCACCGGCGCGTTGTCGTTGCGCAGGTTGGCGGTGGTGAGTGCGGCGCCGCCCGCGATGGACTGCGTGGCTCGCCCCACCAGCACGCCGTACATGACCACCGGGTCGCCCGGCGCCAGGTCGCGCACCACGATCTTGTGCTTCGCCTGCACCGCCGTCACCAGCGTGAGCGCACCACCGTCGTGCGTGATGGTCTCGCCAGCGGCGAGGTCGGTGAGGGCCACCAGCACGGTGTCGTCGCGATGGATCCTGAGCACGCGGTGGGGCGTCATGGTCGCGAGACGCTAGTGGCGGTGCATGGGAGGGGCAAGCGCACCGCCGCCCCGGCGGGCCATCACGCCGGCAGAACGCCAGCGGGCGCCGCGCCAGGCGTTGCGCCGGGCCGTCACCGCGCGTCGAGCAGGCTGGCGACACGCGCGTGCACGCCGCCCCCGCCCCCCCACCGCCCACGCCATGCCTCGCCCTGCACTCCTGCCCCTCCTCGTGCTGGTCCTGGCGCCGGCCGTTGCCCGCGCCCAGTCGCTCTCGCTCACCGGGGGCATGTCCTCCGGCGACTGCAGCGGAACGTCGTACCACCAGGCCGCCGATGCATCCGGCAGGTACGTCGCCGCCGAATGGGCGGTCGCGAGCCAGTTCCCCGTGCCGGCCAACCGTGGGCGTGTGCGGTGCGTGGTGCGCTTCACGGTCACCGTGCCGGCGGGCCATCGACTCGTCCTGGGCGGCGGCAGCGGCCTGCCCGCCAGACTCGCGACCGCGCAGTTCTCGGCGCTGCGACTCAACGGCACCAGCGCGAGAGTGCTGGTCGAGGCGGGCGTTGCCATCGACGCCGGCGCAGCGAGCATGGTGAGCGGCATGATCAGCGGCGGTCCGCTCACGTTCGCGAACCTCGCGCTCGAGCAACCGGCCGGCGCACCGGCACCGCAGGGTGTGTGCGCGACGGCCGCGAAGGGCAGCTTCCAGGTCACTGCCGCAGTCGATGCCGCGACGGCGTCGGACTACGTCGTGCCCTGGCCGCCGGAACCCTACGCCGAACGCGAGGTGTCGGCGATGGGTGGGCTGCGGCTGTTCTACTCGGTGGTGCCGTGTCCCACGACACGCTCCGTGCTCCCTGCACGACAGGGCGTGCCGTTCTGACCTGCACGACGACCACGCACGACGACGTCGCGCGTCACCGCGCACGCATGACCGGAAACGCGAAGGACGGCACGCCCGTGCGCCGGCGACGCATGCCATCGGACGTCCGCTGAACCATCCGCGGCCGCACATGCGCCATCAAGGCTGAGGCCGGCCGTCACGGTTCGTGACCACTGGCCGACCTTCGCATGAGAGCACATGTTCTCATGGTGCGTTGCTCAAGTGTCCCGGCGGTTTCGCCGCGGCGCGACCCACCAGACCGTCCATCGCTGGCAGCCGCGGCGACACGCCGGTGGTGACGTGCTGAACCAATCATCACCATCGAGGATTGATCATGCGCCTGCATGCGAAAGCCTGCGGCCTGGCCGCCGCATTCTCCGCCCTGTCGCTCGCCGCCTGTTCCGACAGCACCGGGCCGAACACCAAGCCGATCCAGAGCCTCTCGGTCTCCGGTGTCCGCGTGAACGCCGCGGACTTCGCCACCAACGGCAAGTTCGACCTGGGCCTGATCGCCACGGCGGCTGACAGCTCCGCCATCCTCGATCCCGGCGTCGGCGTCACCGTCACGCTCACGTCGCTCTCGGTGGGCACGGTGTCCGCCTACACCGTCACGCGCGACAACACCGCCGTCTCGAACCCGCAGAACGCCGACACCCGCGCCGCGATCCTGCTCGATGACTCGGGGTCGATGTCCTCCAACGACCCGACGAAGCTCCGCGCGAGCGCGGCGGAGCTCTTCTGGAAGGCCGTGCTCCCCGTCCGCACCGGCAATCGCGTTGCGCTGCTCGACTTCGGCGCCAGCGCGACCACCGGATTCACCTCGTCGCGGTTGCTGCAGGACTTCACCGCGAGTGACTCGGCGCTCACCGCCCAGAAGACCCGGATCGTCGCCTCGGGCGGCACACCGCTCTACGAGTCGCTGCTCGAGGTGGTGAACTGGATGGTGGCCAACACCACCACGTCGCAGAACCGCGTGATCCTGCTCATGAGCGACGGACAGCCGAACAGCTCCGCCCGGAAGGCCGACGCCATCACCGCCGCCAAGAACGCCAACATCACCGTGCACACGGTGGGCCTTGGCCCCGCCTCCGACCTCTCCGCCTCCAGTTCAGCCGGCGCCGTCGCCGCCGTGCGTGATGTGGCCGAGCAGACCGATGGCGTGTACGCCGCTGCCACCACCGCCGATGCACTGGCGCCGATCTTCAACGCACTCGCCCGCGCCACCAGCCGTGGACAGCTGATCAGCACCTTCCGCATCTCGCCGATCCCCGCCTCGGGCACCCGCATCTCCGGCACCGTCACCGTCACCGCCGGCGGCAGCACGGGCACCGCCAACTGGTCGTTCGTCGCGCCCTGAGACCAGCGCGGTGCACGCGCACCGCGCCAACACGCACGGCCCAGCGGGGGCCCGTCCACCACGGACGGGCCCCCGTCTCGCGCTCCCGACCTCCCCCGCACCAGCCCGCGAACCACACCGCGCCGCTCCCCTCATGCGATTCCCCGGTGCAGTTTTCCGATGCGGAGCCCCCGCCCGTCTCACCGGCGCAGGCGGCAACGCCCGAGCTGCCCGCCCCACCGCGGTCGACGCCGGCCGCAACCGAAGGCGCAGGCTCAGGCACCGTCAGGTTGTATATTAGGAACCTCTCACGACGAGACGCCCCGGGATTTCACCCCGTGCCCACCGTCGGCCCACCCGCTTCGAGACCCACGACATGACGTCATTCCTCGACGAAGCCAGCAGCTACCTCACCCCTGAACTCATCGGCAAGGCCGCCAAGGCCTTCGGTGTTCCCTCCGATGGGGTGCAGAAGGCGATCGGCGCCGCTCTCCCCACCGTGCTCGGCTCCATCGCCGGCAAGGCGGACCAGGCTGGCTTCATGAGCGACCTGTTCCACATGGTGACGCAGCCCGCCGCGGCCGGCGCCTCCACCGACTCCGCGCTCGGCGCCATCTCCGCCATGGCGAGTGGTGCCCCCTCGCCGCTCGTCGACATCAGCAAGCGGCTCCTCGGCAGCCTCTTCGGTGGCTCCGGTGACTCACTCGGCACCGCCATCGGGCGCATGGCCGGTGCGGGCAGCGCCGGCAACGGCATCCTCGGCACCGTCGGCGCACTCGCCGTCAGCATGCTCGGCAGCCGCGTGCGCGGCGGCGGCCTGAATGCGGCCGGACTCGCCGGCGCCCTGCTCGGCGAGAAGGACGCGCTGCTCAAGGCCATCCCGGCGTCGTTCGCCGGCATGCTCCCCGTGAAGCTGCCCGGCACCGGCGCAACCGACCGCAAGGCCGGCCCGGCCCCCGTGCACGGCTACTTCGACGGCACCCAGATGTTCGGCTTCTCGATGGCCATCATGGGCGCCGCCCTCCTCGTCTGGTACGGCGCGCAGCTCCGCAAGAAGCCCGTGGAGCCCGTCGCGGTCGCACCGGCGGTGGAGGTCCCCGCCCCCGCTCCGGCACCGGCCACCGGCCTCCAGGGACTCACGCTCCCCAACGGCACCGTCATCCAGGTCAGCCCGAGCGGCATCGAGTCCCAGATGGTCGCGTTCATCACCGATTCCACCCGCGCCATCGACAAGACCACCTGGTTCGACTTCGACCGGCTGCTGTTCGAGACCGGCTCCGCCGTGCTCGTGCCCAGCTCACTCGAACAGCTCTCCAACATCAACGAGATCCTGAAGGCCTTCCCGGCCGTGAAGCTCAAGCTCGGCGGCTACACCGACAACGTCGGCCAGGCCGCCGCCAACATGAAGCTCTCGGCCGATCGCGCGAACACCGCGATGGCGGAACTCGTCAAGCTCGGCGTGGCCGCTGACCGCCTCGAGGCCGAAGGCTACGGCGACACCGTGCCGGTGGCCGACAACAGCACCGAGGAAGGCCGCGCGAAGAACCGCCGCACTGCCGCACGCGTGACGGCGAAGTAACCACAGGACGTGTGATGGCGCGCGCCCCGTGGGGTGCGCGCCGCACGAAAAGCCCGGCCGTGCCAGGAACGCGAGATCGCTGCGTTCCGGCACGGCCGGGCTTTTCGTCTGTCCATGACAGGCGTCCGGGCCGACCCGGACGCGCCAGCCCGCGCGCTCAGGTGCCGGGCGGCGTTGACGGCGCGGGCGGGAGGGGCGGCACCGGCATCGTGCCCTTCGGCTCACTCGAGCCCCGATGGCACATCACGCACGTCGCCTTGTCGTACTCGGCATCCAGCTCCTTCACGCTCGCCAGCGAGGTGCCGTTCACGTAGTCCTGCATCACCTGCATCTGGCGTGCGATGCGCTTGTTCTTCTTCGAGTCGTCATCGAACTTGCCCACCACGTGACAGTTGGCGCAGGTCCATCCCAGTCCGCGCCCGTACTGCGTGTCCATCGTGCGCAGGAACTCGCCCGCCGTCATGTCCTTGAGCACCGTCACGTTGCGGAACACGCGCCCCGCCGGCTCGTTCTCCCGTCCGGCGATGGTGGCCATGATCGAGTCCACGGTGGCGCGGCGCACGGTGTCCTGCTGCAGCGGATTCGGCGGCACACGGCGGCGCGGTGGCGCGCCCGGTGCGCCGGCGGCGGCCACGGTGGGCGCCGCAGCGCCCGGCGCAGGGGTCGGGGTGCCGGCCGGCTTCGTACGGGAGCAGGCGATCGCGACGAGCGCGAGGGAGGCGACGACGGCAGCGGTTCGCATGGCAACTCCGCGAGGGTGGGGCGCGGGCGGTCCGCGCATCACGGAACTTACGCCGGCTGGCCACGCCACGTTGACGCCAGGCGCCGGCCGGCAGCGCCGACGCCTACTTGTCCTTGATGCGGAACGAGCGACCGAACAGGTAGATCCCCTTGTGATCCGCGCCCATCGGCAGGCACAGGGTACGCGTCACCTCGCCCGCATCGTTGCGCAGCTCGATCATCATGCCGTCCAGCCGATAGGTGCCGCGGTTCCGGGCGCCGTCATCGGTGCGCGATCGCGTGGACGTGTAGACCCCCGGCTGACCGCCCCCCGCCGACGACTGCGTGCCGCTGCCGCTGCTGCTGCTGCTCGCGCTGGCCGAGAACTCCTGCGGTCCCTGCGCGGCCATCGCGGCCGAGGAGCTGCGCGAGAAGCCGATGCGCTCGTACCGGCCGTCGGGCCGGAACACGTAGCTGGTGGAACTGTAGGTACCGCCGAGGTACACGCTGCCGTAGAAGGCCGCGGCGTTGTAGGAGCCCGCGATGCGCGTGCCCGGTGCCCAGCTCGAGAGGATGCGGCCGGGTTGCACGCGCCACTCCCCGTCGGGCTGGCCGGAGTCGTCGTGGCGCTGGACCTGGATCCCTCCGCCCGTGGCGCGCCAGCGTCCCCACTGCTGCGGCTCCAGCCGGCGTGATGCCGCCACGTCCAGGTCCGTCGGCGCGATCTCGTCACGGAAGTACACCCAGCCGTCCTTCAGCAGCAGGCGGATCTCCTCGCGGTACTCGTAGCCGCTGGCCCCCGTGGCACCGTAGCCGTGATAGAGCATGCCGTGGATGTCGGCGGGTCGCAGTCCCCGCCCCGCCGCGGCCATGATGCGCTCGAGGGGCACGGTCAGGCGCCGGCGCCCCGACGCGGCAGGCAGCGGCGACGGCACCAGTCCCGAGGGATCGCGCACCACACGCGTCTGGCGCAGGAACACCATCGTGGACGGCACCTCGTCGATCGTGCCCTGCACCGTGATCTCCTGTCCCTCGAACGGCGAAACGTCGATGCTCGGCGAGACACTCATCTTCGACGCGAACACGCCGTCGTTGTCCTCGATGTAGTAGCGATCGCGCGACTTGAGCACCCGCCCGCGCAGGTACAGCGTGCCCTGCCGCCGCTGCAGCTCCCGCGCACGCTCGTAGTTGCGCGGCGTGCCGAACCACGAGTCCACCAGCGCCCGGAACTGCGACGCCGTGTAGACGGTGCCGGTGGGCCGCGGGTCGGCGGCGTAGTGCGCGGGGTTGAACGGCTTCCGCGCCTGTGGCGCCGTGCCGCCGGCGGCGCTGCTGCCGCCCCCGCCGCCGCTGGCGGGTGCGCGACCGCCGTCCGCCACCGTGCCTGCGGGTGCAGTGACCGGTGCGTACGCCGCCGCGAACTTCTGGCGCGCGTTGAACGACTCGCTGCCGAACATCGACACCAGCTGCGGGCACACCGCGGCCGGCGTTCCCATCGCCGCGAGCTTCTGTCGCGTGCTCGCGATCACGCTGACCATCCCGTCCCGCGTGCGCTGCACGTCGGCCGGCTCGAGGCGGCTGGTGACCGTCTCCACGCCGTGCCGCGTGCGCCACGCCGCCCAGGCGCTGCGCATCGGTGCGCCGGCGCCGCCCGCGTCGCACCAGGCGACGATGTCGGCCGAGGTCAGGTCGAGGCCGACCACCGACATCATGGCCGCACGCTGGTCGGCGCCCTGCGCCGTGAGGCGGGAGGCCGGCAGCAGCACCAGCGCGGTCAGTAGAACACGTCCGGCGGCGCGACGAGGGCGCATGGTGTTCCCGGTTCGGATGGATGCCCGGGACGGCTGCCGTAGCCACGCGTCGTCGCGGGCCGTCGGGGCCGGTGTGCGTCAGGCGGTGGCCGGTCGTGCCTCACACCCGGGTGGTCGCGTGCGCGACGTGCAAGAGACGTACCCGCGACGGCATGCAGGTTCCACGAGCGTGCGCGGCGTGGGCCGCTACGTCGTGGCCATGTCTCCGCCAATCGACGCGATCCGGGCGCGCCGCGCCGCCTCGAACGCCGCCATCGCCGCCCGCGATCCCGACGCGACGGCGGCCATCATGCACCCCGACGTCATCGTGTCGGTGGCCGGTGGCCCCGTGCTGCGCGGACGGCAGCACTCACGCGATGCCTTCGCCCAGCAGTTCGCCGACCGGAGCTTCCGCGGCTACGTACGCGAGCCCGCGACCATCACGATCGATGCTCCGCCAGGGCAGGCCGGCACGCGGCGCGGCGACGGGTTGCACGCCACCGAAACCGGGCGCTGGCGCGGGAGCTGGCTGCGTGGCATTGCCCGCACCGAGATGCGCGGCACATACGTGGCGCAGTGGTGCCAGGTGCACGACACCTGGCTGGTCGAATCCGAAGTCTTCGTGGAAATGCCGGACGGACATGGCGGGGTGTCCCGGGATCAGGGGTGATCCACGCGCGATTCCGCCAGCAGCATGCTGACGGGCGCCTGTGGCAGTGACACGATCACGCTCGTCCCGATGCCCGCCGTGCTGGCGACCTCGATGAAGCCATCGAGCTGGCGCGTGAGCGTGCGGCACATCGCCAGCCCGAGGCCGGCGCCGCGGCCGCGCGGCTTGGTGGTGAAGAACGGCTCGAACATGTAGGTGCGCGTCGCGTCGTCGAGGCCGGTGCCGGTGTCGCGCACGGTGATCGTCACGTAGGCGCCGGCCGGGATCGGCGTGCCCGCGGCATCCACGCCGCCGGCGTCACGCAGCACGCGCCGCACCGAGATCCGCAGCGTGCCGCCGGCAGGCATCGCATCGCGCGCATTCGTGACGAGGTTGTGCACGATCTCCTCCAGCACGCTGCTGTCGGCCAGCACCAGCAGCGGGCCACTGTCGGCATCCACCTTCAGCCGGTGTGTCGCCTGCAGCGAACTGCGCAACCGGCCGGGGAGCACCGCCACCAGCTCGTGCAGGTTCACCAGCTTGCGCTGCAGCGGCTCGTGGCGCGCGAAGCTGATCAGCCGGCGCACCATCTGCGCGCCCTGCTCGGCCGCAGCGATCAGCTCCCGCAGCTCGGCCGGCGCCGCCTCCGCGTCGGCATACGAGCTCGCCAGCAGCCGGCCGTTCGCGAGGATCCCGGTCAGCACGTTGTTGAAGTCGTGCGCGATGCCGATGGAGAACTGGCCCACGCTCTCCAGCGACGGCTCGGGCGTCGCCGGCCTCGCCGGCGCGCGCATCAGCTGGTCAATCGGCATGGCGCGGCGCCTCCGGCTGATGGTGCCCTGCCGCCCAGCTGCGCGCAGAGTGCAATGGCCGCCTCGAACTCCGACGACTTGTCGAAGAAGAAATCAGCGCCGTCCGCAAGGACGCGCGCCCGGTACATGGGGTCTGCATTGTTGGTGAGCACGATGATGGTCAGCCCGGGCAGTCGCCGGCGGATCGCCGACAGCACCTCGAGACCGGTGCCCTGCTCCAGGCGGATGTCGAGGGTGACGAGGTCCGGCAGCAGCGTGGTGATCGCGGCCACGGCCGCGTCACAGGTGCTGGCGAACCCGATCACGTCCAGGCCCGGCAGTTGCGCCAGCCGCCCCGTGATCTCGAGCCGCATGGCCATCGAGTCTTCCACGACGAAACACTTCATGACCGGAGGCTACGGCCCGCCCCCCGCCGCCGGTCGTCGGATCGCACGGCGCGCCACGTAGGATTGCCCCTACACGACCGGCGCCGGCCCCTCCATCACCCGTCCACCAGCCCGTGCCGGAGTGCGTACCGCACCAGCTCCGCGTTGCTCGTGGCCCCGAGCTTCTCCAGTACCCGCACGCGGTAGGTGCTGGCCGTCTTGGGGCTGATGCCGAGGGCGGCCGAGAGTTCCTTCATGCTCCGGCCGGCCCCGATGCCCTGCAGCACCGCGAACTCCCGCTCCGACAGCGCCTCGTGCGGCGCGCGCTCCCCCGCCCCGCCCAGCCCCGCCGCCAGGTGCTCGGCCAGCGTCGCGGTCACGTACCGTCCCCCCGCCGCCACCTTCCGCACCGCCGCCACCAGGTGCTCCGGCGAACGGTCCTTCGTCAGGTACCCCATCGCGCCACTCTTCAGCGCCCGCGCGGCGTATTGCTCCTCGGGATACATGCTCAGCACGATCGTGCGCACCGCCGGGTGGTCCGCCCGCAGCGCGGCGAGCACCGCGCTCAGCCCCGGCCCGGGCATCGACACGTCCAGCACCAGCACGTCCACCGCCACGGCGCGCAGCAGCGCGAACAGCTCGTCGGCCGTCCCCGCCTCGCCCGCCACGGCGATGCCGTGCTGCGCCGAGAGCAGGGCGCCCAGGCCCTGGCGCAGCATGGCGTGGTCATCGGCCAGCGCGACGCGGATCACGGGGCCACCGCGGCCGGCAGGCGGATCGACACCGTGGTGCCACCCGCGGCCCCTGGATACACCACCACCGACGCCCCCACCGCCGCGGCCCGCTCGCGCATGCCCAGCAGGCCAAGCCCGCCGCTCTCCCCTCCGGTGGCCGCCCACGGGATGCCCACACCGTCATCCGTCACGTCGAGCTGCACGCCGGCGGGCTGCCGCACCAGTCGCAGCGTCACCGTGCGCGCCCGGGCATGGCGCACCACGTTCGTGAGCGCCTCCTGCGTGATGGCGTAGAGCGCGCGCGCGACCTCGGGGGCCAGGTCGCACTCGTCCACCTGCAGGCGGCACGGCAGGCCAGTGCGGGCACTGAAGCGCTGGCCGGCCCACTCCAGCGCGGCCGCGAGGCCGAAGTCGTCCAGCAGCGGCGGGCGCAGGTCGGCGGAGATCTGGCGCGTGGCATGGATCGCCGCATCCACCTCGGCCAGCATCGCCTCCGCCTGCGGGACCAGGTCCGCGGCATACGCCGCGAGCTGGCCGCTCACGCGCGTGAGCCCCAGGCGCAGCATCGTCAGCGGCTGCCCCAGCCGGTCGTGCAGCTCGCGCGAGAGGTGCGCCTGCTCCTCCTCGCGCACCAGCTGGAGGCGCTGCGTGAGCCGGCGCAGCTGGTCCGCCGCGCTCACCAGCACCCGCTCGGCCTCGCGCCGCTCGGTCACGTCGTGCCAGCTCCCGACGAAGGCCCCGAACGTCGGGTCGTCGAAGCGGTTCACGCCGTAGCCGATGATCGAGCGCAGGCTGCCGTCCCGGTGCTGCACGCGGAACTCCACGTTGGCGCTGCGACCCGGCCGCGTCATGGCGTCGTGGAACGCCGCCTGCGCCTGCCGTCGGTCATCGGGGTGCACCAGCAGCCCGCCGATCCGCCCCGTGACCTCCGCCGCCGTGTAGCCCAGCACCCGCTGCACCGACGGACTGCACCACGTGATGCGCCCCTCGCGGTCGAGCATGAACACCACGTCGGCGCCCTGCTCCACCAGCACGCGGAAGCGCGCCTCGCTCAGGTTCAGCGCCGCCTCGGCGCGCTTGCGGTCGGTGATGTCGGAGAAGAAGATCGAGAGGCCGCTCCGCGACGGGAAGATCCGGTCCTCGTACCAGCGGTCGTGCGGCCGGTAGAAGTCCTCGATGATGACGGGCTCCTGGCTGCGCATCACCTGTTCGCAGGCGGCGCGGAACGGCTGGCTGGTGGTGGCGCCGAGGTGGTCCCAGATGTTGCGGCCCAGCATCTCGCGACCCACGCTGCCGAACGTCGTGGCGGCCTTCGCGTTCACCCACGTCACGCACCAGTCGGCATCGAGCGCGAGGAACGCATCGGTCACGCGCTCGAGGATCGCGGCCGGCTCCTCGTCCATGGCCATGCGTTGCGGGCCAGCATCGGCACGCGGTGGCGGCGCACCGGTCATCGCGACACCCGCATGGGACACACGGCCCGCCGCGCGCTGGCGGTGCGGGCCCTGGCACTGGTCTCGGCGACGCTCACGGTCACGCGATCTCTCCGGCGGGTGTACACCACTGAGGCACGGACATTGTACCCGCCGGCGGGCGGAAGCAACAGGATCGCGGCCACCCCCGTCGCGCCACCGCCGCCCCACGCCGTGCACCACACGCCCGCCCGTCAGCCCGGTCTCACGGCGTGGCCATCCGCACCGTCACGAAGACCGACCGCGGCGTGAGCACGAAGTAATGCGGCACCCCGTCCACCGCGTACCCGCTGCCGAACTTCCGCGAGTTGGCAAGGTTCGTACCACGGACACTGAAGTCGTTTGATCCGAACGGCACCCGCAGCAGCGCGTCGAACAGCCAGTACGCGGGCAGCCGGAGCGCCAGGTCACCGTCGTTCCGCAGGTGACTCGCGCCCTGGTACCGCGCCTCGGCGCCAAGCTGCAGCCACCGCGCGGGCTGCCAGTCCAGGCGCTGGGTGCCCGAGACCGCCGGCGTGAGGAGCGGCGGCACGTCGCGTCGCACCACCGCCGACGACGGGGTCCGGTCGAGGAACTCGCGGATGCGGTTGCGGCTCACGGCCCCCGCCGTGGTGACCTCCACGCCGGCGACGGGCCGCAACCGCAGGTCGAACTCGACGCCCTGCCGGACGCTGGCGCCGACGTTGCTGCGCAGCTCCGCGCCCAGCGGCGAGAGGGCGCCGATCCGCGCGATCTCGTTGCGGAACGCCATGTGGAACAGGTTCACCTCGAGCTGCGCGGTGCGTCCGCGAAGCCGCACCCCGAGCTCGGTGTCGGTCACGCGTTCCGGCTGCACGGAGCGCAGCCCCCCGAGGTCCGCCAGCGCCGCGGCGTCGACATCGTCGCTCCCGGCCAGCAGGTCGGAGCGGGTCGGCTCGCGCGTGGTGCGCCCCACCGACGTGAACAGCTCGGCGCCCGGCGTGACGCGCCAGGTCACGCCGGCCTTCGGGTTGAGGAAGCTCCACGCCACCGACGGCTCGGACGCACCGAAGCCCGCGCCAGGCGACGGCACGTAACGCATCAGGGCCCGGCGGAGCTGCAGGTCCGCGAACCAGGTGAGCGCACCGCGCGTGAGCGCCACCTTGGTGAACAGGCTGGCGTCGCGCTTCTCCCCGGTGTTGACGTAGTCGGGCGTGACGCGGGCGTTGCCATAGTACGCGAAGTGGTCGCGGGCGTAGGTGTTCGCATTCAGCCCCGCGTGCACGCGCAGGCCGCGCCGCTCGAGCGTGACGGCACTCGTCAGGCCATACCAGCCGAAGTCGAGGCCGAAGTTCGCGACCGTCGCCGTGTCGAACCGCACGTCGTAGTTGCCCCGCGCGCCCACGCGGTAGAGCGTCGAGGCGTACTGCAGGCCCTCACCCAGCTGCCGCGTGTGCGAGAGTGCCACCAGGTGCTGGGAGAAGCGGTCCTGCTCCTCCGGCGTGAGGGGATTGATGCGACGGTCGCGCGCGAGGTCCGGCAGCGGCACCGCGAGGTAGCTGAGCGTGTCACGCAGCCGGCCGCCGAGCACCATCAGCTTCACCACGTCACGCCGACCCAGCCATGCCACCTGCGCCAGCCCCGACAGCCCCTCCACGCCGGCGTGCCGCCGGTAGCTGCTGGTGCGGAGCGCGGAGAGCCGCACCGACGCGGCGAGCCCGCCTGGCATCGCACCGCTGCTGGCCTCCAGCATCACGCGCCGCGCGCCGAAGGAGCCGAGCTGCACCTCGGCCGCTGCCATCCGCGGCAGTCCGAGCACCGGCTTCGTCTCGAAGTTCACCGAGCCGGCGAATGAGGCCGTGCCGGTGCCGCTCGTGCCGGTGCCGCGCTGCACCTGCACCGACTGCACGCTGCTGGCCAGGTCGGCGAAGTTCGCGAAGTAGAACACCTGGTCCTCGGGATCGTTGAGCGGGATGCCGTCGATCGAGAGGTTGATGCGCGACTGGTCCATGCCGCGCAGCCGCAGGTAGCTGTAGCCCCAGTTCGTGCCCGACTCCGAGTGGGCCGTGAGCGACGGGGTGGTGCCGAGCAGCATCATCGGCACGTCCTGGCCGTAGCTGCGGCGCCCGATCGTGCGGCTGTCGATGGTGGTCTGCGCGATCGGCGCGCTGCCGTTCGCGCGCACGGCGCGCACGAGCACGCCCTCGAGCGCGCGTCCCCGGGACGCCGTGTCGCTGCGGGTGCTGTCGGTTGTCTGCTGGGCGCCGGCGGTGCCGACGGTGAACGCGAGCGCGGCCATGGCCGCGGTGGCGTGGTTCCTCATGCGTGACTCCCTACGCCGGTATGATCCGGATCAGGTTCGGCGGGACTCTCTCAGCCACGCGCCAGGAGCGGCACGGGCACCCCGGTCTATGTCAGGCAAAGATAACATGGCCGCACAGCGGAGCATGCGGTCTCTTGCGTCACGCCCGCACTCCGGGCACCGTACCCCCGTCCCGTCGCATGGCACCGCCCGCCCCGCGCGGCCGCAGGCACCCATCCCCCTCGACCACCATCCGATGCGCCCGCTTCGTCCCCTCGTCCTGACCCTGCTGCTGGCCGCCGGCCCGCTGGCGGCGCAGGACACGCCCACCGAGCGTGCCGTCGCGCGCGACGTGCTGCAGAAGATGGCTGTCCTCCAGCGCACCGTGGACGTTGCCGGCTGGACCACGCGACTGGCCGCCCCCGATGCGGCCCGCGACCGCGTGGCGGCGCGTGCGAAGGCCCTCATGGACAGCGAGCTGCTCGCGATGGGTGACGACATCACCCGCCACCCCGAGATCGGCTTCAAGGAGGACCGGTCGGTGAAGATCCTCACCGACTGGCTCACGGCGCACGACTTCGAGGTGACGATGAACGCCGGCGGCTTCAGCACCGCGTTCGTCGCACGCAGCCGTCGCACCACCGGCGGCCCGGCCATGGGCATCGTGGTGGAGTACGACGCGCTCCGCGGCACGCAGGGCGACTATCACGGCGACCAGCACAGCACGCAGGGCCCCGTCGGCCTCGCCGCGGCACAGGCACTGGTGGAGTGGCTGGTCGCGACGAAGACGCCGGGTCAGGTGGTCGTGATCGGCACGCCGGCCGAGGAGATGATGCCGCCGCCGGCGAAGACCGTGATGCACGCCGCCCACGTGTTCGACGGCCTGGACGTGGTGGTGCGCAGTCACTCGAGCATGGCGACGCAACGTGCCGGCGCCGGCTTCGGCAGCTGCTGCCTGAACATCGACGGCGTGAAGTACACCTTCACCGGCGCCCCCGCGCACCAGATGACGCCGTGGGACGGCCGCAACGCACTCACGGCGGTGCGCCACCTGTTCAACAGCGTCGACGCGCTGCGCGGCAGCATGCGCCCCGAGGCCCGCATGCAGGGCATCATCACCGAGGGGGGCAAGGCGCCGAACGTCGTCCCCGACCGCGCCGTCGCCGACTTCTACATCCGCTATCCCGATGCGGTGTACCTGGCCCAGATGCGCCAGCTCATCGACGACGCCGCACGGGGCGCCGCCCTCGCGACCGGCACCCGCGTGCAGATCGAGACCTATGGCTCCATGCGCGATGGCATCAGCCTCGGCACGCTGAACGAGGCGGCCTTCGTGCACGTGAAGCGCTACGGCGGCGGCAAGGTGCAGGTGGAGCCCGGCAAGCCGCAGGGCTGGGAGGAGACCGGCAGCGTGTCGAGCGCGGTTCCAGGCGTCGGCCTCAGCGCCTGGACCTCCAACGGCGGCTACCACACCTACGAGATGCTGGAGGACGCCCTCGGTCCCGTCGGCCACGCCGGCTTCACCGTCGACGCACAGGCCATGGCGGCACTGCTCTACGACTTCGCCAGCAAGCCCGCCTTCCGCGCCGCGGTGAAGCAGGAATTCGAGGGCCTGAAGGGGCTCTACGAGGAGTACCAGGGCGCCCTCAAGGCCGCCTACACCCTGCCCGTCGTCCGCGATCCCAAGTAGCTGCTGGCCGCAACGGAAAAAGCAACGGAACAAGCAACGGCAAGAGCAACTGCTTCAACGCAAAGACGCAAAGGAACAGCGCAAAGGACGCAAAGAGGTCGGCCCGGAAGTCGACGGTCGCATCACGCGAGGCGTGAAGGAATTGAGGGGAACTGCGGTTGCACTTGCAGTTCCCCCAGCCTTTCCGATGCCCCTCGCCACACCGACAGTCGCATCACGCGCCGACCTCTTTGCGTCCTTGCGCTGTTCCTTTGCGCCTTTGCGTCAATGCAGTTGCAGTTGACGGACTCAGAGCCCAGCGATGAAGTCGTAGCTGCGCTTGAGCGCGACATCGGGGTTGGCGACGACATCCTGCTCCACGAAGTAGTGCGCGACGCCCGAGCGCCGCGCCTGCGCCACGATCGAGCGGAGGTCGAGCACCCCGTCGCCCGCGGTGGTCATGTACGGGAACAGCTCCACCCACTCGCCCGAATTGCCGCCGTTGCCGCGGAAGCGCTTCCGCTCCTTCATGTCCTTCAGGTGCAGCATCGTGTAGCGGCCCGGGTGCGCGCGCAGCAGCTCCACCGGGTCGGCGCCACCGGCCGCGGTCCAGTACACGTCCATCTCCAGGTACACCAGCGACGGGTCGGTGCGCTCCAACAGGAGCTGCAGCGGCACCTGCCCGTCCATCGGCGTCAGGCCGTAGCCGTGGTTGTGATAGGCGAACTTGAGCCCGTTCCGCTTCGCCTCCGCGCCGACGGCGTTCATCGCGTCGGCCATGCGCCGGTACGCATCCAGGTCCTGACGCAGCTCGTCGGGGATGGACGGCAGCACGACGTACTCGTACCCCACGTCGTGCGCCGCCTCCGCCAGCCGGCCCATGCCGCGCTGCAGCGTGAACCAGTCCGTGTGCGCGGAGGGGGCCTTCATGTGGTGCTCGTCGAGGATGGCGCGCACCTGGCGCCCCGTCATCCCGAAGAAGCCGCTCCCCGCGAACCCGACCTGCGGGATGATCTTCGCCCAGGCGTCGATGGCCGCCTGTTCGCTGAACGCGTACGGTCCGAACAGCTCCACCTCGCGGTAGCCCATGCCTGCCAGCATGGCGATGGTGCCGCGGAAGTCGGCTTCCAGCATTTTCGGCACCGAGAACAGCCCCAGCCCGACGTTGCGCAGGCGCGTCGGCGCCGGAACGAGGTGTCCGTCGAGGCGGGAGAGGCTGCCGGCGGCGGCGGCCGCAGCAGAAGTGAGCATGAACTGACGGCGATCCATGGGGACGGTCCAGCGCAGGTGAAAGGCCAGAAAACGGGACTGCGTGGACGTTACACCCGGGAACGCCGCCGGGTCACGGCTGCGCTGGCGCGCCCTCGACCGGCAGCGCCGGCGTGCGGCTCCAGGCCTGCCAGCTCCCGTCGAACACCCTGGCCTCGTAGCCGGCGAGACGGGCGTGGAGCCACAGCAGGCTCGCCTGCATCCCGGTGTGGCAGTAGGTGATCACCCGGTCACCGCCACGCGCACCGGCGCGCTCCAGCAGCGGCCGGACGGCGCGCGTCTCGCGCATCGCGCCGTTCACGCCGGTGAGCGACGTCAGCGGCACATTCCCGGCGCCGGGCACATGGCCCGCCCGCGGCATGCTGCCGGCGCTCGCCCCGGTGTAGAACTCCACCGCCCGGGCGTCCAGCACCTGGGTGCGTGGCGCGGTGCCAGGCGCCCCGGCCATCACCGCCTGCACATCGGCGATGGTCGCCACCCGCGACGCGTCGGGATGCAGCGTCAGCGTGGCCGGCGCGCGCGGCGTGCCGGCCGTGCGGGTCACCGGCAGCGTGCCACCTTCACGCCACGCCTCGATGCCGCCGTCCAGCACGGACACCTGAGACTCGAGGCCCAGTGCCGCCATGGTGAAGGCCAGCCGGGCCGCCGGCACCGCCACGCCGATCACCACCACGTGACGGCCGTCGGCCACGCCCACCGCCGTCAGCGCCGCCTGCAGCGCCCCCACCGTCGGCATCTCGTTCCGCAGCGAGTCGGCGCTCATCACGGCGTACGTGCCCACCGGCAGCGGCACCGAGCCGGGAATGTGCCCTGCGTCATACTCGGCGCGGTCCGTCACCACGTGCACCAGTACCAGGCTCGTGTCACCGAGCCGTTTCGCGAGCCACTGCCGGGTCACCAGCAGCGGCGCGCGGCGTGCCTGGGCACCGGCGGCGGACGGCGTACCCGTGGCGAGCAGGGCGAGCAGCAGTGGCAGCGACAGGACGCGAAGACGCATGGGAGCCGGGCGGGTTCGGAGTGGGGCGGAGGATACCGGCAGCAATATCGCGGCCGCCCTGCACCGGGCCAACGCCCGCCGCACAGGCGTCAGGGCGGGGTGACGACGAATGGCGACGACGCGAAGTTCATCACGCCCGACGGCAGCCCGGCGGGGTTGTAGTAGCTGCGGCGCGCCACGTCGAACTTCGATGGCTGCCACGCCGAGGGGCCCGCGTACATCAGGTCGGCGGGATCCACGATCGTGTGACCACCAAGGCCATGGTCCGCCGCGGACGTCGACACGCCGCCGAGCAGGTGGATCAGCTCGTGTGCCGCCACGAACTCGAGGTACCCCGGCGCGGCGGTCGGTACGGTCACGAAGCTGTTCTGGTCGCAGTTCCGGCCGCCGGCGATGGTGCCGTGCAGGTAGATCGCGGCGACCCGGCCCGGCAGCGCGGGTGGCCACGCGGCGCTCGCACACCGGTCGACGTGTCCACCCTCGTAGTAGACGAGATAGAGCTTCGTCGCACTCGCGGCGACGCCCGCCGCGACGAGGTCCTTCTCGATCGTGTCGCGGATGAACACGCCGTAGCCGCGGTACGTCGCGTCGGATCGCGGCAGCCGCACGAACTGCACGTCGGCGCCACCGTCGAACGTGTCGAGCCGGAAGTGGCGTCCCCCCGCCTGCGCCGACAGCCAGCGTTGCCACGACGACGCGGAGCGCTGGATCACCCCCGACGTGTCGCGCCCCTGATCCACGCCGTCGACCGGCAGCGCATAGAGCAGCTTGACCTGCGCCCCGCCGGCCTCGTCACTGCGATCACTCGTGCTCCGCGAGGCGATGGGAAGCGCGAACGCCACCGACGCCGTCGCGGCCCCACCGGCCGTCACCGGCGCGGTCACACTCCGCGGCGACGGCACGTGGCGCATCCCGGCATCCGCGATGTCGGTGGCCGCGACCGTGTACGCCCCGGGGGCAAGGCCGCTGAGCGTGGTCGAGCTCGTGAGCGAGCGCGCGAAGCCGCCCGGGCCGGTCACCTGCACCGCCGCCGCCAGGCCGCTCGCCGCCGCGACGGTGACCGTCAGCGAGCCGGTCGCAGCGGGAGGCGGGTTGGTGACGTCGCCGCCGTCACCACCGCCACATGCGGTGACGACGGCACCAAAAGCAGCGAACAGGGCGGTCGGGACACGACGCGGGACAGCGGACATCGGTGTGCTCCAGGCAGGGGAGGGAAGGTCTCTCCCATCGCACGCGCAGGATCGTCGCCGATTCCCTCACCCACTCCGCCGCGTGCGCCGGTCAGCCCCCGCGACGGCGCACCGCGCCTGCGCGCCTGCCGGGCTTCCCCGCCACGCTCACGATCGTGCGGTAGATCATCTCCGTCCCCTGCTGCAGCGAAGCCACGCTGACCCGCTCGTCGTTGCCGTGCATGCGGCGGAGCTCGTCGTTGGTGATCGGGTAGGGATAGATGCCGTAGACGGGGATGCCACGCGTGCGCCACGCCGCGGCATCGGTGCCGGCCTGGAACAGGTACGGCGTGACCTCGGCCGTCGGCCACTGCACCTTCGCCTCACGTGCCAGCGCCTGGTAGAGCTCCGTCTCCTGTCCCGACACCGGGATCGGCGCGGCCGGCGGGGCGTTCGAGGCCAGGCGTACCGTCACCCGCGGATCGTTCACCAGCCGCTCGATCAGGCGCACCATCTCGCGCGGATCGGTGCCCGGGATCAGCCGCAGGTTCAGCGTCGCCTCGGCCGAGCCGGGAATCACGTTGCTACGGAAGCCGCCGCTGATCAGCACCGGCGCGATGGTGTTGCGCATGATCGCATGCAGCAGCGGGTCCTGCGAGATCACGCTGTCCGCGCTGCGCACCTCAGCCGGTGATCCCTCCACCAGCTGGCGGAAGAGGCGCGCGGTGTCACCGGTGCTGGTGGTGGCCAGCGTGCGGAAGAACTGGCGGGATTCCGCCGTGAGCTGCACCGGCGACTCGTACGCCGCGATGCGCGCGACGGCACCACCGAGTGCCGCGATCGCGTTGTCGGGCAGCGGCATCGAGGAGTGCGTGGAGGTGCCCGTCGCCGTCAGCACCACGCCCGTGACCGACTTGTCGGCGGTCGAGATGCTCACGTACCGCACCCGGCCGGCGTCATCCTGGATCACCCAGCCGCCTTCGTTCAAGGCGAACTCGGCGTCCATCGAGGGCCAGTGGTCCCGCGCCAGCCACATCGTGTTCATCGGCGCCCCTTCCTCATCGGCCTCCGCGAGGAAGATGATGTCGCGCGACAGCGGCACCTTGCGCTCGGCGATGCGCAGCAGCGCCGTCACGAACACGGCCATGCCCCCCTTGAAGTCGATGGCACCGCGTCCGTAGACGTGCCCGTCGCGGATCTCGCCCGCGAACGGGTCCATGCTCCACTTCTCGCGCTCCACGCCCACCACGTCGGCATGGGCCGCCAGCAGTACCGGCTTGCGCGTGCCGTCGCCCTTCAGCCGGGCGATGAAGTGCACCTTCGCCGAGTCGGGGGTCGGAATGACCTCCACCGTGAAGCCTGCGGCGCGGAAGCGCGGCGCGAGCAGCTCCGCCAGGGCCTGCGTGCGGCCCGGCGGGTTGCTGGTGTTGATGCGGATCAGCTCCGCCAGCAGGGCGGCCGTGGGATCGACGGGCGTACCCTGCGCGGCCACCCGCGCCGGCCGCGCGAGCAGCAGGCCGGCGAGGGGCAGGATCACCAGCGACAGCGCGCGACGCGGCAGGCGGGACATCGATGTGCACCGGGGAGGGTGGGGCTGCACGAACGCGCCGGCGGCATCGCCGGCGCTACCGCACTACTGCACGACCACCCGCTTCACCAGCGTGCCGGCCGGGATCACCTGGGCCGGATCCATCGCGTTGATCAGCGCCAGCTGCGCGATCGGGATCACCGACGGATACTGCTGGTTGAACTGCGTGAGCGACATCGCCGAGGGCAGCTGCACGATGCGCACGCGCTGCGGCGTGACCGTCAGCAGGCGCGGGTCGGTGACGCGCTGGAACGAGCCGATGACGTTGCGGAACACCCCGTCATACTGCTGGATCGACTGCTGCAGCGTGATCGCGAGCAGCTGGTACGTGATGCCGTCCTGCTGGATGTAGGCCACGTAGCCGGCGAGCACCTTGCCGTCCTGCGTCTGCGCCGCGAACTGTCCGATCGCCGCCGTGTTGCCGTTGATCGGGTTGGTGTAGACCTGGCCCGCCCGCACTCCCTGCTGCTGCAGGAACTTCTGCAGCGCCGCCTGCGGGGCCACGTTGCCGGCGAGGGTCAGCGCCACCTGCGCATCACCCTGCGCGCTGGCCCCGATCACCTGCTCCGCCGAGTTCTGCGTGCGCCAGCCGGTCGGGAAGTCGAACCGGAACTGCATCGTCGGCTGGATGAACGTCGTCTGCTGGAAGTAGCCGGCGCGTGGATCCTCGCCGAAGATCATGCCGTCGATGCGGCGCAGGTACACGTCGCGATTGATCGTGGAGCCGGTGAACGACCGGCCCGCGGCCGCCATCCGCTGCGCCGTCTTCTCGACGCGGTTGCCCGGGTCGGGATGGGTGCTGAGCCACTCCGGCGTGCCACGCGCGCCTGCGCCACCCGACACCCGCTGCAGCGTCTTGAACATCTCGGCCATCTCGGTCGGCGCATAGTTCTTGGCCGTCATGTAGCGGAAGCCCAGCTCGTCGGCCTGGATCTCGTCGTCGCGGCTGAACTTCAGGAACAGGACACCCAGGCCCTGCGACGCCACGTCGCCGAACTGCTGCAGCTCCGGCTTCAGCACCATCGCGCCGATCAGGCCGATCTGCAGGATCTGCTGCTTGGACATCTGGCTCACGGAGTGCTTGGCCGTGACGTGGCCGGCCTCGTGGCCCAGCACCGACACCAGCTGCGCCTCGGAGTTCATGTGTGCGAGGATGCCGCGCGACACGAACACCGGCCCGCCGGGCAGCGCGAAGGCGTTCACGATCGGGTCATCGACCACCGAGAAGCTCCAGGGCAGATCGGGGCGCTCGGAGCTCTTCGCGATGCTGAGCCCGAGGCCGGACACGTAGCGCTGCAGCCCCGAGTCAGGATAGATGCCCATCTGCGCGGCGGCGGCCTTCGCCCCCTCCTGACCCATGGCGATCTCCTGCCCCTGGGGAATGAGCGAGAGTTCACGGCGCCCGGTGGCGGGGTTGGTGGCGCAGCCGGTGGCGGCGACGGACAGTGCCGCCCCGAGCGCCAGGCGACGGGCCAGGCGCGGGGCGGCGGACAATGGAAGCAGAATGCGCAAAGGCATGGCAGGTTCAGTTGAGGTCGGCGACGCCGAGTCCAGGAGGGCACCAGCACCGGTGCTACCCCAAATCTGAACCGGGGGGCGCCGATCCGCCCACCGCCCTCACTGCCAGCGGAAGATCCGCAGCGCCACCGCCAGCCCGACCACCAGGTAGGCCAGCAGCAGCAGGAGCTGCGGCAGCACCGCACCCAGCCCCGCCCCCTGCAGCATGATCGCCCGCAGCCCGTTCACCAGCGCCGTCAGTGGCAGTGCCTGCACCACGGGCTGGATCGCGGCCGGGAAGTTGCTCGCCGAGAAGAACACGCCCGAGAAGATCCACATCGGCATCATCACCAGGTTTGTGATGCCGGACACCCCCTCGATCGTGCGTGACCGGGACGACACCAGCAGCCCGATGGCCCCGAACGCTGCCGCCCCGACGAAGGCCACCAGCAGCAGCGTCGGCAGCGCCCCGCGGATCGGCACGTCCAGCACCAGCGCCCCGAACCCCAGCAGCACCGCGACCTCGAGCCCCAGGAACACCAGCCGCGAGAGCACGAACGAGAGCAGGTACTCGAGGCGGGACATCGGCGTCGCGGCCAGCCGCTTCAGCAGTTTCTTGTTCCGCTGCGTCACGATGCCGAACGCCAGGCTCCAGATGCTGCTGCCCATGATGTTCATGCCGAGCAGCCCGGGCAGGAAGAAGTCGATGTAGCGCGAGCCCCGCTCACGCACCGTGACCTCCGTGACCGGCACCACGTCGGCGCGCCCGCGCGCCCGCTGCAGGATGTCGTCCGTGAGCTCGCGTGCGGCGCGGCCCTCGGGACGCGTGGGATCGTAGCGATACTCCACGCCACCGCCGGCCGTGGTGCCCACCACCAGCGCCGCGGTGCCGGTGCGCAGCACGTCACCGGCGCTGTCTCCGGGAATCACCCGCGCGCGCAGCCGGTTCCCGGTGTCGGCGGCGGCGGCGGTCAGCGCCGCCAGCGTGCGCTGCGCGTCACTGTCGGCCGGTGCCGCCGCCACCAGCGCGATCACTGACTCCTCGGGTGCCTTGTCGCGGAAGGCGATCGCGAGCCCGCCCGCCAGCAGCAGCGGGAACACGAACGTCCAGAACACGGCCTCCGGCTCGCGGATGAACTCGCGGAAGCGCGTCAGCGTGAGCTGGTGCAGCGAGGCGAGGCGCATCAGGCGTCCCTCAGGTCGCGACCGGTGAGCGACACGAACACATCCTCGAGCGTCGCACTGTGCGTGCTCAGCTCCTGCCACTGCACGCCGTGCCCCGCGGCCAGCGCCAGCAGCGACGGCAGCACGGCCTGCACCGAACCGGCACGGAGCTCGTAGCCGCTCTCGGTCTCGCGGCCACTCGTCACGTCCGGAAGCGCCAGCAGCTCAGGCAGCGGAATGGGGTGCACCGACGCCGCCTGCTCACTCGTGCCGAGACGGATGACGTGGTCGGCGCCGAGCGAGGCGATCAATTGGCGCGGCGAGCCGAGCGCGATCACCCGGCCGTGGTCCACGATGGCGATGTCGTCACAGAGGCGGTCGGCTTCGTCCATGTAGTGGGTGGTGAGCACGATCGTGCGGCCATCGCGCTTGAGGTCCTCCACCAGCGTCCAGAGCTGCCGCCGCGACTGCGGATCGAGGCCGGTGGTCGGCTCGTCGAGGAAGAGCAGCGCCGGGTCGCCCACCAGCGCGCAGGCCAGCGCCAGCCGCTGCTTCTGGCCGCCGGACAAACCGCCCACCCGCGCGCCGCGCTTCTCCCCGAGCTGCACGAGGTCGATCACGTCGGCCACCGTGCGTCCGCGCTCGTAGAAGCTGCGGAAGAGTGTCACCGTCTCCAGCACGGTCAGCTTCTCGGCCAGCTGCGTTTCCTGCAGCTGCATGCCCACCTGGCTGCGCAACCACTGCGGGTCGCGGTCCCAGGTGCGGCCGAGCACGCGCACCGTGCCCGCGTCGGGCGTGGTGAGCCCCTCGCAGATCTCGATCGTGGTGGTCTTGCCGGCACCGTTCGGGCCGAGCAGGCCGAAGCACTGGCCGGTGGGCACGCGCAGGTCGAGGCCATTCACGGCGTGCACGTCTCCGTACGACTTCCGGAGACCGATGACTTCGAGGGCGAGTTCGGCGTGCGACATCGTCACGGGGGGGCGGGGATGGGCAACAGGACCGGAAACCTACGCCGGGGCCCCCAGCGGTGGCGATCCCGCGCGCGCACCACGTAACCTTCGCGCGGCGTGGGACATCAGGGCACCGCACATTGCACCCGACGACAGATGCGCACTGCACGACGGATCGGGCCGCTTTCAATCGCACCCTTCGTGCTGCTGCTGGCGGGGCAGCTCCCGGGCCAGCGTCCCGGTGCGCCACCCGTCGACCTCCCGCTCTACACGGGTGTGCTGCCGGGGGCACCGCGGTCGACGCAGCCGGAGGTGTTCACGCCCGCCACCGCCGCCGATCCCATCGCCATCGTCCGGCACGTGCAGGAGCCCTCGGTGCGCGTCTTCCTGCCGCCGCGCGCCCGTGCCAACGGCAGCGCGATCGTGATCTATCCCGGCGGCGGGTACGGCGTGCTCGCCATCGAGCACGAGGGGTGGCAGGAGGCGCGGTGGCTCAACCGGCACGGCATCGCGGCGATCGTGGTCAAGTACCGCGTGTCGGATCGCGAGACGGCGGCCTACGGATTCCCCGTGCCACTGCTCGACGCGCGCCAGGCGCTTCGCCTCACCCGTGCCAACGCGGCCGCGTGGAACATCGACGCCCATCGCATCGGCGTGATGGGGTTCTCCGCCGGCGGGCACCTCGCGAGCATGATGCTGACCCTCGCCGACGAGGTGCTGCCGGGTGAGCGGCGCGACGGTGTTGGCGCCGTGAGCGCAACCCCGGACTTCGGCGTGCTCGTGTATCCCGTCATCAGCATGCACGAACCGTGGGGACACCGCGGCTCCGCCGACAACCTCCTCCCCACCCTCGCCGTGCCGCAGCGCGCGCGCTACTCCACCAACCTGCGCGTCACCGACTCCACCCCGCCCACCATCCTCATCGCCACCCAGGATGACGACGCGGTGCCTCCGCAGAACGCCATCGCCTTCCACCAGGCGATGATCGCGCACCACGTACCCGGCGAGCTGCACATCTGGGAGAAGGGCGGCCACGGCTTCGGCATGCTCGACGGCCGGCCACCGGTTGCCCGGGCGTGGCTGCCGGTGACGCTGGCCTGGCTCGCCGGCCGCGGCCTTCTCGCCAACCGCTGACACTCGCCGCCGAGCGCGCCCGTGCGCTACTGCCGGATGACCGTCGACTCCGGCTTGCGGTACTTCACGTCCATTGCCTCATAGCGCTGCAGCTGCGCCGGGAGCCGCTGCATGAAGTCGGCGAAGTCCTTCCGCGCCGGCGCCGTCCACAGCACCTCCGCCAGGGCGCTCATGCGCGGGAACGCCATGTACTCCAGCGCCTTGGGGTCGGGGATGTACTCCGTCCAGAGCTGCGCCTGCGCGCCGAGGATGTGGCGCGCCTGGGCGGCGGTCAGCTCCCGCGGCACGGGTTCGAACGAGTACACGGTGTCGATCGGGAGGAATCCGCCGATCGACAGCGGCTCCGCCGCCTTGTCCTGCGACTGCAGGTGGTCGAAGTAGGTGTGGCTGCCCGGCGCCATGATCACGTCGTGGTTCGCCTGCGCCGCCGCGATCCCGCCGTCGGTCCCGCGCCACGACATCACCGTCGCGTTCTCGGCCAGCCCGCCCTCGAGGATCTCGTCCCACCCGATCAGCCGGCGTCCGTGCGTCGTCAGGAAGGTGTCCATCTGCCGGATGAACCAGCTCTGCATCTCGTGCTCGTCCTTCAGGCCGAGTGCCCGGATGCGCGCCTGCACCTCGGCGCTCGCCTGCCACTGCGACTTTCCCGCCTCGTCGCCACCGATGTGGATGAACCGTGACGGGAAGAGCCCCATCACCTCGGTCAGCACGTCCTGCATGAACCGCACGGTGGCGTCGGTCGGGTTGAGGATCACGTCGCTCGTCCCCCACACCTGGAACACCTCCACCGAGGTGTCACGCCGCACGCCCAGCTCCGGATAGGCGGCGATGGCGGCCTGCGCATGCCCCGGCATCTCGATTTCCGGCACCACCGTCACGAACCGCGCCGCCGCATACGCCACCACCTCGCGCACATCGTCCTGCGTGTAGAACCCGCAGTGCGGCACCTTGTCGAACACACGCTTCGCCGGGTCGGCCACGAACGGGCCCACCAGCGTCTGTGCGCGGCACGACCCGACGGAGGTGAGGCGCGGGTACTTGCGGATCTCGATCCGCCAGCCCTGGTCCTCGGTCAGGTGCCAGTGGAAGGTGTTCATCCTCATGTGCGCGAGCTGGTCGATGTACTTCAGCACGAATTCCTTCGGCATGAAGTGGCGCCCCGCATCGAGGTGCGCCCCGCGCCACGTGAATCGCGGCGTGTCCTCGATGTGCACGGCCGGTGCGCTCCATGTCGTCGCGCCGCTCGATGCGGCGCGGTAGATCGACGGCGGCAGCAGCTGGCGCAGCGTGCCGAGCCCGTAGAACGCACCGGCCGGTGCCGCCGCGCGCACCGTCACCCCGGCCGGCGTCACGTCCAGCTGGTACCCCTCGGCGCCAAGGGTCGTGGCGAGGGCACCGCGGGCGCGCAGGAGCCGGATGCTGCCCGCGCCACCGCCGGTGGCCGACGGCACCACGGCCAGCGTGAACCCCGTCGGCCCCTCGATGTCCCGCACGAACCGCCGCGCCACCGCCGCGAACGACGGGTCGGCACGGAGCACCGTGCGCGCCGTGATCGTGAAGCGCCCACTCGCCGGCGTGAGCACCGCCGGACGCGGGATCACGGGATAGGTGGCAGGATCGGCGGCGTGCTGTGCCCGCAGCGGCGTGACGGAGAGGACGAGCAGCAGCGCCGCGACGGGCGCGACAATCGAACGGGCCATGGCGTCGGGATGGGCGAGGGTGTGCCCCAATCTCTGGCGGCGTGTGGTGCGACGCTACCGCGCCAGCACCAGCGCCACCACCTGGTCCGGTGAATTTGCGTCGCGGCGCGGGAGTGTGAGCGTCAGCGCGCCGGCCGTCGCACTGACCGACACCGCTGCCCCGCCGTCCAGCAGGAACGCCCGCACCACCCGTCGCGGCAAGGCCGGCAGCGCCACCACCGCATCGGCGCCGTGCAGCAGGTGCACGTACACCGTGTCACCCTGCTGCGTCGTCACGCCCCACGGCCGTGGCGTGAGTGGCCCGCCGCGCGTGCCGCGGATCGAGGCGCCGTTCACCTGCATCCACGCCCCCATCGCCGCCAGCCGCGCCAGCGACGAATCGGGGATCGTGCCGTCGGGACGCGGCCCCACGTTCAGCAGAAAGTTCGTGTTGCGCCCTGCCGCCTCCACCATGCTGCGGATCAGCTGCGTGGGCGACTTCCAGTTGCGATCCGTGAGCCGGAAGCCCCACGAGTCGTTCATCGTCTCCGACATCTCGAGCGGCAGCGCGCCGATCTCGGTGGTGTTGAACCCCTGCCCGTTCGCACCGGGCAGGTCGCGCTCGAAGGTCTGCACATCCTCGCCGGGACGCGGCAGCTCGTGGTTGTTGGGGATGATCAGTGCCGCCGGCTGCAGGCGATGGATCAGCGCGTAGGTCTGCCCGAGCCGCCAGTCGGTCTTCGGCTGGTCCCACACGCCATCGAACCAGATGCCGCCGATGGGCCCGTAGTTCGTGAGCAGCTCCGTGAGCTGCGCATCCATGTAGTCCAGGTAGCGCGGGAAGCTCCCCGACTCCGGGCGCCCCGCCGTCAGCCCCGTCTGGCCGCGCGGGAAGAAGTCGGGATGGTGCCAGTCGAGCTGCGAGTAGTAGAGGAAGAGCTTCAGCCCCTCGCGCGCGCAGGCGTCCGCCAGCTCCTTCACCACGTCGCGCGCGAAGGGCGACCGCTTCACGATGGTGTAGTCCGAGACCTTCGAGTCCCAGAGCGCGATGCCATCGTGGTGCTTCGTGATGAGCGTGATGTACTGCATGCCCGCGCCCTTCGCCGCGCGCACCCACGCCGCTGCATCGAAGCGCACGGGGTTGAACAGCGGCACCAGGCTCTCGTACTCCGCCGCGCGGATGCCGCGGTTGTTCATCACCCACTCGCCGTCCTGCAGCACCGACGACGGGCCCCAGTGGATGAACATCCCGAGCTTCGCATCCTGGTACCAGGTGCGCGCGGCGAGGTTGGCGGCCGAGGGTGTGTAGGCCGGCATGGCACTGGCCGGCTGGGCGCCGGCGACGCGGGCGACGAGGCAGGCCGCTGCGGCAGCGAGTCTGATGACGAGGCGCACGGGACGTGGTGCGAGGGGAGTCGCGCAGGGATGGGTGGGCACGTCCGCCGAATATCGGGGCGGGCACACGATCGGGCCACCAGTCCGCTGCCGCGCGCCGGCCGCGCGTCCGTCCCGTGCCGGCGCTACTTGCTCCCGCCGGGTGTCTTGTTCCCGCCCGGCACCAAGGTGCGGTGCACCACCGGCACCACCAGCACGCCGCGACCACCGGCCGCGTCGGTCGCGGTGATCACCAGCGCCAGCGGCCCGCCCACCAGCGTCGAGAGGTCCGCCGTCACCACCCACGTCGGCTGCGACACCGCCGGCCCATTCGAGACCATCCGGACGATCATCGGGTACGAGCGCCCCGAGATCGTGAGCACCACCGAGTCGAGCGGCTGCACCGACCGCACCGTGGCGATGAGGTTGACCGAGTCGCCCACCTCGGCACCCGGCAGCGGCTGCGAGACGGCGAGCTCGATGCCCGGGTCGAGGGCCGATCGCACCGTGATGGCGCTGGCGGTGCGCTGTCCCTCGCTGGCCGCCTCGATGATGGCCGTGCCCGCGCTGCGCGCGGTGATGGTGCCGTCGGCGGCCACGAGGGCGATCGACTCGTCGCTGCTGCTGAAGGTGACCTCGCGATCCGCGAGCAGCGTGCCCGCAAAGTCGCGCAGCGCCACGTCGAGCCGCTGCGTGCTGCCCACATCCAGCGCCTGCGCGGTGGGCGTGAGCGCGATGCTCGCCACCGGGAGCGGTCCGGGTGGCGGCGGCAGCACCAGCAGCGTGCGGGCGCCCTCCACCTGGCCGACCTTGGCGCGGATCACCGTCGTGCCCGTGGCACGCGCCAGGATCGTCCCCCCCGACGTGATCGTCGCCACGGCGGGGTTGCTCGAGGTCCATTCCACGAGCCCCACCGTCATCGCCTGCGCCTTCTCGTCCGCCGCCACCACCGTCGCGGTCACGGTGAGGCTCGCCTGGACGGTGTCCTGCGGCAGCACCACCGCGAGGGTGGTCAGCACCGGGAGGGCGGGTCGCTGGACCACCGGGGCCGTGGGGACGGTCGAGCCGCCACCGCCGCCGCCGCAGCCGGCGGCGAGCGCCAGGGTGAGGCAGAGGATGGACAGACGGGCCAGGGGCGGGAGGCGGCGCATGTGTCGAATCTGGCGACACCGGCGCCGTCGCGCAGCCGTGGCGCCGGCGCCCGGCAGGGCTGGCGGCGTCTGCCGGGGCCGGCCGTCAGTGCTTCGCGGGCCCCGTCCCTTCGCGGTCCACGAAGCAGCGGCTGCGCATGGCGGTGAGGGCGGCCTGCGTGCGTGCGTCGACCGTGAGGTGCGCGGTGCGGTACCAGTCGCCGCTTCGGTAGCGGATCCACACCGCCCCGGTGGCCCCGAGCTTCTGCAGGAACGCCGCCCCCTCGTCGATCACGGCGCGTCGCTGCGCATGCCGTCCGGGGGTCAGGAACATCACGATCCACTCGTCGCTGCGGTTGTCGCCCCAGCGTGCCGAGAGCCGGGCGCCGGCGCCTGACTTCGGCATGCCGAAGATGACGTACGAGCCGTCGGTGACCGCCTCGTCAGCCCAGGGTTCGGTGGTGATGAACCGCACCACGCTGCCGCGTGAGGCGCTGCCCTCGTGCTCACACACCACCACCAGCGAATCCTGGCTGGGGAAGGTGATCGCGAGCCGGCGGCGCCAGTACTGCTCGACGGGGTCGAGCAGCGAGTCGATGGTCATCGTGGCGGTGGCGGTCGCCGGGCGCTGCGCGGGCAGCGATGCGGCGGGCAACGCCAGGAGGCAGAGGCCGGCAAGGACGGTCGAGGTCCGCGATGGCACGCGCCGCAGCTCCCTCCGGGCTGCGGAGTGGCGCGGGCGTGGCGGGTCGGGGCGCGGGCCCGTCGCAGCCCGGGTGCCGGGCGCGCACCGACGCCGGCACGATGTGGTGCGGGGTGTGGGCGGGGCGTCGGGGGAAGCCGCACGGCGGCGCGGCGGCCGATCGGAAAGACGAAGGCCCGACGCGATCTCGCCGCGTCGGGCCCTGCACATGGTGGAGGAAGGATTCGAACCTTCGAAGGCCGGAGCCGACAGATTTACAGTCTGTTGCCGTTGACCGCTTGGCTACTCCACCGCTGGTCCTGCCACATCCCTCTCGGTCGCCCACGTCCCCCGCGACCGGCAAGAGCTGACGGCGAGAATCGAACTCGCAACCGCCTGATTACAAATCAGGTGCTCTGCCAATTGAGCTACGTCAGCGTTCAACTGCACGTCTGCCGAGAGCCCAACAACCTAGCCCGACAGCCCCCGGACATCAACCGGGCTCAGGCACCGCCGCCCGGCGACACCGACACCTGCTTCCACGTCGTCCCCATGGGACCGTCCTCCAGCACGATCCCCTCCGCCGCCAGCTCGGCGCGGATCCGGTCCGACTCCGCGAAGTCCCGCCCCGCCCGGGCCGCCGCCCGCCGCGCAATGGCATCAGTCACCCGCATCGCCAACGCCTCGTCCGCCACCAGCGCTGCCGGCACGATGTCCAGTACGCCGTTCATCACCGCGAACGCCGCCTGCGCCCGCGCCACCCCCGCCGGCGCCGTGCCGCCCTGATCCAGCAGCGCATTCACGCGATTCATGAACACGAACAGCGCCGACAGCGCCGCCGGCGCATTCAGGTCATGTGCCAGCGCAGCCCGGAAGTCCGCCTCCGCCTCCACCGCCACCGCCGAGAGCTCCGGCGGACCACCCGACGCCGCCGCCAGGCGCGACGCGAAGTCACCCACACGGCGCACCGCGCTGCGCGACGCCTCAAGCGCCTCGGAACTCAGGTTGAGCTGCTGGCGATAGTGCGTGTTGAACATGAAGTGCCGCGCCGCCGCCCCATCCAGCCCCTCCTCCTGCAGCTCCGACACCCCCCACACATTGCCCACCCGCTTCGCCATCTTCGCGCTGTCCACCAGCAGGAACTCGCCATGGCACCAGCAGCGCGCGAACACCTTCCCAGTCGCCGCCTCGCTCTGCGCGATCTCGTCCTCGTGGTGCGGGAAGATCAGGTCCACCCCGCCGGCGTGCAGGTCGATCGTCTCGCCGAGGATGTCCATCGCCATGGCGGAGCACTCGAGGTGCCAGCCGGGACGCCCGCGGCCCCACGGTGACTCCCACGCCGCCTCGGCCCGCTCGTCCTCGTCCTTGGCGGCCTTCCAGAGCGCGAAGTCCTGCGCGTTCTCCTTCGTGTACTCGTCCTGGCTCACCCGCGCTCCGGCGCGGATCTCGCGTGTGTCCAGCCGCGAGAGCCGCCCATACGGCGGGAACTTGTCGATCGCGAAGTACACCGACCGGTCGTCGGCCTGGTACGCCACCCCCTTCTCCATCAGTCTCATCACCAGCGCGATCATCTGCGGGATGTAGTCCGTGGCGCGCGGATAGTGCTCGGCCGGCTGGATGCGCAGGAACTCGCGATGCGCGTGGAAAGTCGCCACCACCGGGTCCGTCACCTGGCGGATCGTCAGCCCCTGCTGGCTCGCCCGCGTGATGATCTTGTCATCCACGTCGGTCAGGTTCATGACCTGCTCCACCTGCCAGCCACGCAGCGCCAGCGCCCGCCGCAGCAGGTCCTCGAAGAGGAACGTGCGGAAGTTACCCAGGTGCGCCGGGTTGTAGACCGTCGGGCCGCAGGTGTACATGCGCACGCACTCGCCGTCGGCGGGCGCGAACGGCTCGACCTGGCGGGTCAGCGTGTTGTAGAGAAGGAACTCGCTCATCGTCTCGAGGCAGGAGCAGCGGGCGCGGCCGGCGACACTCCACCGCCGGCGCGCAGGCGCGATCGGGCCATGCGCACGCCACGCCCCGTCAAGCTATCGGTCCGGTGCACCCCGTGCCATCCGATCCGCGCGCCCCTCCGCCACCATCCGCGCCGGCGCCGACCACATCGCATGGCCCGGCGCCTCCGCGGGCAGCGGCGTCAGCACCGGTCGGAGCTGCCCGCCCGCCAACTCGAGCATCGGCCACGGCCATGCATCGCCGGACGCCAGCGGCGCCGCCACCAGCGCCGCACCACCACACGCAAGCCATGGCCGCAGCAGCGCCACCAGCACACGCACGTCCGGCGCGGGCGCGCGCTCGGTGAGCGCGGCATCGAGGATCACCAACCCCGCAGGCAGGCCGTCCCGCCGCTGCAGCGCCCGCGGGGCATCACCGGCCGGCGCGTATCGCACCCCGGCCAGCCCGCGCGGGCCCCAGCGCGCGCTCCCCGAGTCGGCGCGCGCCACCCCCGCCGCGATCGCACACAGCATCGAGCGCGCCAGCGGCAGCGCGCCGGTGATCGCGAGCGCATCGCCCGGCATGAGTTGCAGTGACACGCCCCCCAGCACCGTCACGCGCACGCGACAGCTGCCGACACCGGCGGTGATGACCTTGCGGACGTTGCGCAGCACGAGCTGCGGCGGAGTGACGAGAGGTGACACGGATGCTCCAGTGGCTGGGGGACACCGCCACCATGCCGCCTCGCGTCGCCCCGCGAAAACCGGACGCGCGCACGCCGGTGCATTTCCCTGCGTCGCGGCGCCGTCAGCGCAGCGCCAGCCGCTCCTCGTGCAGCCCCAGGATCGCATCGGCGATCGGGCCCGCGTCGAACCGCACCGGGTCCGTCGCCGGCAGCCGCGTCTCCGCCATCCCGCGCTCGATCGCATCCCGCGCCGCGTCGTCCGAGAGGTCGAAGGTGTTCATCGCGATCGCGATCGTCGGCGCATGCCGCAGTGGCGCCGTGACCGCGTCGTGCAGCGCGATCAGCGACTTGAGCGACGGGATCTTCACCCACTCGTTGTTGCGGATCGCGGTGCGCGAGGGCTGTGTGCAGAGCACCAGCGCGTGCGGCAGCGAACCGTGGATCAGGCCCATCGTCACCCCCGAGTAGCTCGGGTGCAGCAGGCTGCCCTGCCCCTCCACCAGCACGATGTCCGCGTCCTGCGCCGCCTCCAGCACCAGTCGCTCGGCCGCGCCGCCGATGAAGTCGGCCACCACCGCGTCCACCCCGATGCCCTTGCCGTCGATGAAGATGCCCGTCTGGCCCGTGCCCGCGAAGGCCACCCGCGCGCCCCGCGCCGTCAGCGCGTCCCGCACCGCGAGCTGCGTCGTCATCTTGCCGATGTTGCAGTCGCTGCCCACGGTGAGCACCACCGTCGCCGCGATGTCGCGCACCTTGCCGGTGGAAACGGGGAGGTGTGCCGGCGGCTTGCGCACGTCGCGGATCTCCACGCCCCGCGCGCGCGCGATGGCGGCGAACTCCGCATCGTCACCGATGAACGTGTGCAGCCCGCTCCAGATGTGCAGCCCCGCGTCCAGCGCCGCGCGCAGCACCGGCCGCCAGGCGTCGGGCAGCTGCCCGCCCGTGGGCGCAATGCCGATCAGCAGGATGTTCGGGCCCAGCGGCAAGCCGGCCGCGACCGAGTCCACGACCGGAATCGCGCCGCCGAACCCCAGCACCTCCTGCACCGTGCGGCCCGCGCGGGTGGAGTCCAGCACGCCCGCCACCTGCCCGGGCGTGAAGCGGATGCACCCCACGGCGGTCTTGGACGTGTGCGGCCCGAAGGCTCCTTCGGCAAGGATCAGGTAGCGCGGCGTGATCGACATGCCGGAAGCATAAGCAGCACCACAAGCCGCACGGCGGGCCGCAGCGGCACCGGTCCGCGCGCGCCGTCAGTCCACGATGAACAACACGGCGCCGGCCGTCGTCCGGACCGCTGCGGCGGCGTGTCGTACGCCCCCTGGTACCTCATGCCGCGCTTACGCAGCCGACGAGCGTTCCGCCAGCGCGATCAGGTCGGGCAGCGCCCCGGCCGGCACCGTCACGCCGCCTTCCGGCGCCGGCACCCGCAGCACCATCGTCCGGTCCTGCTGCAGCGGCTTGCCGGCCACGCCCTGGTAGATGCGATTCACCAGCACGCGCCGCACCATCACCGTCAGCACCACCAGCAGCGGCACGGCCACCACCAGGCCGATCGGCCCCAGCAGCTGCCCGAAGATCAGCACCGCCATGATGCTCAGCACCGGCGGCAGCTTCACCTGGTTCTGCGTGATCAGCGGCAGCACGAGGTTGCTCTCGATCAGGTGGATCACCGTGCCGAGCACGATGACGCTCGCCACGCGCCACGGCTCGCCATCGCTGGCGAGCACGAAGAGGGCGGGCAGCACCGTGCTCACCAGCGTGCCGAAGAACGGGATGATGGCCACGGCGCCGGTGAAGATCCCGAACGTGAGCCAGTACGGCACCTGCAGCGCCGCGAGGCCGATCGCCGTCAGCGTGGCCAGGATCACCATCCCCAGCAACTGCCCCGTGATCCAGCTCCGCAGGTCGCGGGTGATCTCCAGCAGCACGTCGCGCACCAGCTCGCGCTGCGTCGGCGGGAAGAGCGCGATCAGCCACTCCCGGTAGTCGGCTGGCCGCCGCGCCAGGTAGAGCGACATCACCAGCAGCGCGAAGGCATCGATCGCCACGTGCAGCAGCCCGAACACCTTCGGCAGCAGCCCCTCCATCTGCGCGCTGGCCTGGTCGTACAGCACCTCGAGCGCGGAATGGTCACCTGACTGCAGGTATTCCTTGAGCGGCGGAATGCGGTCGCCCAGCTTCGCGATCTGGCTGTCGAGCCCCGCGATGTAGCGCGGCAGCTCGGCGAGCAGTGCCCGCGTCTGCTCGGTCACGGGCGGCACCAGCAGCGTCACCAGGCCCGCCACCGCCCCCAGCGTGATCACCACCGCGGCCAGCATCGCCAGCGGTGCCGGCAGCCGCAGCCGCACCTCGAACACGTCCGCCACCGCCCGCAGGAACAGCGACAGCAGGATCGCGATGAACAGCAGCAGGAAGATGTTCGCCGTCTTCACCACCAGCAGCAGCAATGCCCCGGTCACGATCGAGCCGAAGAGGATCGGCGCGAACCTGACGCGGGGCATGGCTGTCACGCCGGAACCGCTCACCGCCACACCGTCACGACGCCGGTGCGTTGTCGTCGAGGTGCTCGAAGTCCGCCTCGGTGATCTCGCGCCCTTCGCCGGCGCCCTTCGGCAGCTGCTTCGCCGCCGGCGACGTCCCCGCCGGCAGCATCCCCATCTTCTGCTTCAGCTCCAGCAGGCGCGACTCGGCGCTCATGCCGCCCGCCGCCTTCTCCAGCCGCTTGAAGTCGGCGTGCAGCTTGTCGCCCGAGAACTCCTCCTCGATCTCGGCGCTGGCCGTGAGCCGGCGCTCGTTCATCTCGATCTTCTCCTCCATCCGCGAGAACGCCTCGAAGGCGCTCTTCTCGCTGAGGCCCGACATCGTGCTCTGGATGCGCTGCTGCGCCTCGGCGCGACGCGCGCGCGCCAGGAGCAGGTTCTTCTTGCGCTTCGCCTCCTCGATCTTGTCGTTCAGGTCGCGGAGCAGCGACTTCAGCTTCTCCGTCTCGGCCTGGTGCGACTGCCAGGTGTTCTGCAGCGTGACCGCGTGCTCCTGGTGCTCCGACTGCCGCACCAGCGCCTGCCGGGCGAGGTCGTCGCGGTTCTGCTGGATCGCCAGCATCGCGCGCTGCTCCCACTCGCCGGCCTGCTTGAACTCCGACTCGAACTGGTCACGCAGCCGCTTCTCGTCCGCGATCGCCGCCGCCACCTGCTGCTTCGCCTTCGCGAGCTGCGAGCGCATGTCCAGGATCGACTGCTCGAGGACCTTCTCCGGGTCCTCCGCCTTCGAGATGAGGTCGTTCAGGTTCGCCTTGATCAGCGAGGACAGCCTGTCGAAGAGTCCCATGGGATCAGTGGACCTCGCGGAACGGGGCGAGCTCGCGCACATGCGACGCGAGGGCGAGCGTCATGCTCTCGTAGGCCGCGAGGAACTCGGAGAAGTCGAGGTTCGCCAATTCCAGGGCCTCGGTGAGGATGATGTCGTCGGCGGAGATGCCGTACGCGCCGTGGACGAGGTCGGTCGCGTTGAGTTCGAGCAGGCGACGCGACAACTTCGCCGCCGCGATCGCATCCGACGGCACTGGCATGACGTTCATGCGCAGCAGCAGCACCGGCGGGGTGAGGTGCACCACGACCTGCGCATCCGGGGTGCCGCCGGGGCGGACCACGAACATGCCGGGTTCCACTTCAGAGTAGCTGGCGCCTTCCGCGCCCAGGCGGACGAGGAAGCTTTCCAGATCTTCGCGACTGACCATGAGGTGTCTCGGGTTGGGGCCGCCATTCCGTACGCAGGCGGTGCCGGCATGTTTCGCTCCGACACGCGAAGCTACGGACAGGACGAAAGGGTCGGCAACCGCACCGCCCGCACGCCCCCCCGTCACTGGTCGGTGCGCACCACCACCGACCGGATCACCACCCCGTCCGTGATCACCCGCACCAGGTGCCCGGTCACCACGAAGACATACGTGTCCGCATCCCGGTCCACCGGCCGGCCCAGCCGTGACAGCGCGCTCACGGGCTGTCCGGGGGTGATCCCCGCCAGCGACCACCCCCCCGACGACACGATCCCGACCACCCGCTCGCCTCCCGCGGGGTCAGGCTGGACCAGCAGTCCCACTCCGGCCTCCGCACTCTGGAGCACCCGCCCCTCGGTACCCCCGCTGCCGGCCGCCTCGGCCACCCCCGGCACCACCGTCCGCGCCTCCCGCGGCCGCATCCCGGTGCCCACCCGGCGCAGACCGTCCGGCGAGACGAGCTGGATCGACCGGAAGCCCAGGTTCCCGATCTTGCTGCTGGCGCCACCCGACGGCGCGGACGGCCGCGGAGTCGGCGCGACCGACGGCGCCTGGCCACCGGCCGGCAGCGTGGTGGACCCGCCGTTCCGCGCCGCCATCACGATCCGGCCCGCCTCCTGGCCCCACGGCTGCTGCCCGAACACGTCGCGATACGCCGCCAGCAGCGTCAGCCCGGCCGGCCGGTCGCGCTCGAACAGCGCCCGCGCGTAGTTGAAGCAGACGCGCGTGCTCATCGGCTTCGTCTTGTCGCTCAGGCAGCTCGCGCGCCACGACGTCTCCGTCGGCAGCGAGCCGTCGCCGGTGAGGATGCGCCCGAACACTGCGCGCGCCGAGTCAGCCTGGCCCGCCTGGTAGTAGGCCACGCCAAGCGTGTTCAGCACCGAGGCATCCCCAGATGCCAGCTGTGCGGCGCGACGTGCCCGCTGCAGCGCGCGCGCCCCGTTCCCGGTGTACGCATCGAGCAGGGCCAGGTTCGAGAGGCTGGCCGGACGGTTCTCCACGTCGCGCATCGACTCGAGCGCGGTGCGTGCCCGTGCCAGCAGGGCGGGATCACCGGTGTTGTCGCCCCGCAGCCCCTCCACGAAGCGCGTGCGCACCACTCCCACGGTGGGACGCACGCCCAGCGCGCCCACCGGCACCGAGGCCAGCCACTGCGTGAGCAGCGCCGCCGCCATCGCCTCATCCACGAACGGCGTGCCGGGCAGCGCGCGGCGCACCGAGTCGAGCATCGCGATGCCGCGATCCACCTCGATGTTCGCGCTGATCAGCCCGATCGCACTGTCGTAGCGATCCTGCTCCTCCAGCATCCCGGCCCACATGCGCAGGTACAGCGCCGCACGCCGCACCGACGACGGGTGCGTGCTCAGGACCCGCTCGCCCCAGAACGCGTTCTCGCCCGAGGCGCGCTCCTCGGCGGCGTCCAGTTCCCACAGGCGCACCATCTCGCCCGCGTCGCTGAACACACTGTTCCTGCGCGTCGCGAACATGAGGTACGCCGCCAGCGAGTCGGCCGACAGTTCCTTGCCCTGCGAGTACGAGCGGCACGCGATCACGCCCGGTGCCGCCACCCGCGTGCCCTCGACCCCGCCGCCCGCCGCGTCGCCGCCTGCGGCGAGGCGATCGCTGCCGCGGCAGTTGCGATCCTGCGCGTGCCGGAGCAGCAGGTGCGACATCTCGTGTGCGATGACGGTCGAGAGGAACACGTCGCCGAGTTCGGAGGCCGTCCGGCCCGAGCGCGGGGCCGCCTGTGCCGCGCGACGGTCGAGCGCCTCGATCATCCCCGTGTACACGACGATCAGGTGATAGCCGTTGTCGGGCCACCCGGTGGCGAAGGCGTTCTCCTCGTTCTTGTTGAGCACCAGGAACCGCGTCGACGCGCCGACGTCGCGTGCCGCGGCCGCGAGCGGCTTGAGCAGCCGCGCCACCCGCAGCGCCCGCGGCGTCTTCACCTCGCAGTTCGCCTTCTGGAAGTCCGCCTGTTCGCGCAGCATCTGGCGCACCTGGGGCTCGAAGCTGCTTGCCACGGACTGCTCGGGCAGCGCCGGCACGGGGTCGCAGGGGGCCTGGGCCGCGAGCGGCGACCGGGCGGCGGCAGCGGCCAGCAGGCCGGCAAGGACGAGGGCGCGGCGGATGCCGGATTCGGAGGGCGTAGGCATGGCGGGAGTCTAGGGCGAAGCGAGGTCGGCAGCCATCACCGGTCCGGGTGACCCCGGCGGCACATCCCCGGGTGGCCGGTGTCGCGGGGACGTCTGCCGGGATGGACACGTCACGACGGGATTCGTGTCCATCTCCCCAGGTGCGCCGCAGAGGTCACCCGAACGGGTCAATTGTCCCGGGACGGGCCCGGCCGTATTGCTTGATCGGCGCGCCTGCCTGCCCACTGCACCCCGCGCCCGCCTCCCCCGTCCGACTGCCGCCCCATGCCTGCCCTGCGCCTCCCGCACGTCGCACCGTCCGCCCTCCGCCTGCGCCGGCTGCTGACGGCCGCCATCACCTTCGCCGCCGGCGCCGCGATCGTGGCGCCGCTGCAGGCCCAGGTGCGGCGCGCGCTCATCGTGGGCATCAACGACTACGAGGCATTCCTGCCACCCACCGCCGCGCGCACCGCGGTCGCCAGCCAGGCGCGGCGCACACCGGCACCACGCGAGGCAGGCGCGCGCGGCACGATCAGCAACCTCGAGGGAAGCGCGAACGACGCACAGGCCGTCGCGCAGGTCGTCACCGCGCGCTTCGGCTTCCGTCGCACCGACGTGCGCCTCCTGATCGACCGCCAGGCCACGCGCCGCGCCATCATCGACTCGCTCACCGCCATGCTGGCGCGCTCGAAGCCCGGCGACGTGGCCTTCTTCTCGTACGCCGGCCACGGTGCACTGCGCCGCAACACCCTCACGCCGGGCAAGCAGGTGGACCAGACGCTGGTGCCGGTGGATGCCAACGCCGGCGCCGAGGACATCCGCGACAAGGAGCTGGCCGCGATCCTCGCGCCGGCGGCCGCACGCGGCGTGATCGTGACGGCGGTGATCGACGCATGCAACTCGGGCTCCATCACCCGCGGTGGCGTGCCCTCGCTGCTGCGCGAGCGTTGGGCGGCGATCGACGAGCGCGACAAGGCGGAGCGTTACACGGGCGACTTCCCGGCCGAGAAGGGCGCGCTGATCATCGCCGCCGCCGAGGACACGCGGCCGGCGAAGGAAGGGATGGACGAGAACGGGACGCGGCACGGGCTGTTCACGGCGGCGTTCCTGCAGGCGCTGCTCTCGAACTCCGTCAACGCCAGCGCACGCACGATCTTCCAGAGCACCAAGGCGATCATGCAGGGGCGCGCCCCGGACCAGGTGCCGAGCATCGATGCGCAAGCCAGCCGGCTGCGGCAGCCGCTGTTCGGGGGTGCCGGCAGCGAGGGCGCGACGCGCACCACGGTCGCGATCACGCAGCTGCGGGGCGAGCAGGCGGAACTCGACGGCGGACTCGCCCTCGGCCTGCGGCCCGGCACCGAGCTCGCGCGACTCGTGCGCGGCGTGCCCGACACCACCTTCATCATCCGCGTCGAGCGCAACACGAGCATCGCGCGCAGCCTGGCCTCGATCGTGAAGGGCAGCGAGGACAGCCTGAAGATCGGTGACCTGTACACGATCACCCGCTGGGTGGCCGCCGACGAACCGCTGCTGCGCGTGTGGGTGCCGTCGCCACTCGCCTCCGATGCGGTGCGCGATGCGGCGGTAGCCGAGGCCCGCCTGCTGAAGGCGAGCACGCAGGTCACCTGGGTGGACGACCCCACGCGCCTGCCGTCGTCCACGCAGCCGCTGGTGACGGTCGCGTTCGAGGAGGGCTGGTGGACGCTGCGCACCGGCCGCGAACTGCCCGCCAAGATCGGTGCCACGCTGCAGGCGAACCGCGTGCTCTCGGCCATCGGGCAGCTTGGCGTGAAGAACGCGGCCGTGTGGCTGTCGATCCCGCCCACGCGCGCGCTGGACCAGGCGCTGGCGATCGGCGGCGCGCAGCAGGCGGCCGGCATCACGCGCGAGGGGGCGCCGGAGGGCGCGTTCTACGTGCTCGCGGGCCGCGTCACCGACGCGGGCGTGTCGTATGCGTGGGTGCGCAGCAACGCCGCGGCGGCCGACACCGCGTACAGCGCGTTCCCGCCGCGCAGCAACTGGTTCCCCGTGAGCACCGCCCCGAGTGCGATGGCGGCCGCCGATTCGCTGCGCATGCGCGCCGAGGCGCTGGGCCGCGTGCGCACCTGGCTCACCATCGCGACACCGCCGGACGAGGGCCAGTTCCCGTACCGGCTGGTGGTGGTGGACAGCGCGTCGCAGCGGCCGGTCACGGCCGATTCGCTGGCCAGCGGCACCGTGATCCAGCTGCGCCTCGATGCCGACACCGCGCGACTGGCCGCCGCGGCGACACGCGCGCCCCGCTTCGTCTACGTCTTCGACATCGACAGCAAGGGCAAGGCGACCCTGCTCTTCCCCGCCGACGGCACCAATGCCAGCAACCGCGTGCCGTACTTCATGGGGAACCGGGAGGTGTGGCCCGAGGCCATCCCGGTCACCGATGCCGGCGGCCGGGTCGCCTCCTTCGGGGCCACCGACATCGGGGTCGAATCGCTGCTGATGGTGACGTCGGAGCAGGAGCTGCCGCGCGACGTGTTCGAGTGGGACGCGGTGGTGGCGGCGGAGATGACCCGGGGCGGCAACGACTCGGCGCTGGGGAGCCTGCTGCGGAGCCGGATCGGCGGCACCCGCGGGCTGGGGGCGCGGAACGGCTCGGCGCCGGCCACCTGGTCGCTGCAGCGGGTGCAGGTGCGGGTGGTGCCGGCGGCGCGCTGAGGGCCGGCGGCCCGGACCGCTGGCGGAGACGGGGGGAATGATCGATCGTCATTCCGTGTCTGTTGCCGGTGTCGGGTCGCGGCGGCCGGGACGTCCCGGTGGTCAGAGGTTGGAAGTATCCAGATGCCGGCGTCCGGTGACGCCAACGAGGATCGAGTCATGGGTGAGTCGCTGCTGCAGGATTCAGGGAGGCGCCGCCGCGTGGCGTCCCGGGTGCGCGCGGCGGCGCTCGCCGTGCTGGCCACGCTGTCTGTCACCGCGCTGCATGCGCAGGGCGGCCGGCGCGGGCTCGAGCAGCGCAACGCCGCCGGCAGCGGCCCGGCCGGATTCGGCACCTATCACGCCGTCATCTTCGCCGTCGGCATCCAGCAGCCCAGCAGTGGGCTGCCGTCACTGCGGTATCCGCTGAAGGAAGCCGACTCGCTCCGCGCCGTGATCACGCGCGAGTACACGTTCGACGAGCGCAACGTGCAGGTGGTGAAGAACCCCACCCGCGAGGCGATCCTCGACACGCTCGAGGTGCTCGCGCGGCGCCTGGGCCCAGACGACAACCTGCTGGTGGTCTACAGCGGCCATGGTGGCTTCGACGAGGGGGGGCGCGAGGGCTACTGGCTGGCCGCGGATGCCGCGAACGCCCGGCCCAGCACCTGGATCCCGAACGAGTCGGTGCGGACCTGGCTGCGCAAGCTCAAGGCGCGCTCGGTGCTGCTGGTGACCGATGCCTGCTTCAGCGGCTCGCTCAACCGCAGCAACGACGACCGCGTGGACCTGGGCAGCGACAGCCAGCGGATGATGGCCGGTGCGCTGATGTACGCACGTCGCACCAGCCGGCAGGCGATGACGGCCGGCACCGCGAAGGAGACGGTGCCGCAGGTGAGCATCTTCTCGATGGAGATCGTGGCCGCACTCAAGGCCCGGCGCGCGCCGGTGTTCCTCGCGCAGCAGCTCGCCTCCGAGATCAATCCCCGTGTCGCAGCCGTCGCGCACACCACGCCGACCTTCAGCGCCGTGCCCGGCATCGAGAGCGACCAGGGCGACTTCGTGTTCGTGCGACGCCAGTCCGCGGCCAGCGCGGCCGCGGCGGTTGCTCCCGCCGCACCGCTGCCGGTGGCAGCGCAGGGTAGCATGCAGCGCGGCGGCGCGCAGCCCGTGAGCGACCTGCCCGCGGCGAACACGCGGCCCGTGAACACCTCCGGCACCACGGGGGCGCCGGTCCGTCCGTCGGCCGGCAGCACCGTGCCCGCGGCGACGACGTCGTCGAAGGTGGGGAACCTCGGCAGTGCCGCGCCGCCGTCCACGGCACCAGCGGCAGTGCCTGCGGCCGCACCGCGCGCGGCACCGGGCTGCGAGGGCGGCGTGGCGTCGGGGTGCATCACGCAGGCGCTGAACCTCGAGTACAGCCGCAACGGCGTGGCGCAGAACGTACCACGCGCCGTCGGTCTCTATCGCCTGGCCTGTGACGCGCGCGACCCGGAGGGATGCATGCACCTCGGGCGCATGTACGACTCCCGCCACGAGGGCCTCTCGATGGACCGGGGCAAGGCCCGCCAGCTCTTCACCCAGTCCTGTGACGCCGGCTCCGCCGCAGCATGCACCTACATCGGCATCGCGACCGCGAAGGGCGAGACGGGCAGCGTGGACGCCGCCCGCGCGGCGCAGCTGTTCGCCAAGGCCTGCGACGGCGGGCACCTGCAGGGCTGCGGCCTCCTGGGCGTGGCGTACTTCAATGGCACCGGCGCGCCGCAGAACGATTCCCGCGCCGCCGCGCTGCTGCTGCGCGCCTGCACCGCCAACGAGACCGTGGCCTGCAACGCGCTGGGCACCATGCAGGCGCAGGGGCGCGGCGGGCTGGCGCGTGACTCCGTGAAGGCGGTCGGCTATTGGCGCCAGGGGTGCACCACAGCTCCGTCGATCGCGGAATCGTGCGCCAGCCTGGGCCGGGCCTACCTGCGCGGCGGCGGCGTGGCGCGCGACGACGGCCGCGCCGTGCAGTACCTCAGCCAGGCCTGCGAAGGCGGGTACGCGGCCGGCTGCACCGCACTCGCCGCGGCGTACGAGGCTGGCACCAGCGTGACGGTGAAGAGCGCCACCCGCGCCTTCGAGTTCTACAAGCGCGGCTGCGACGGCGGCGACGCCACCGGCTGCGAGTGGGTCAAGGCGCACCCGCAGGCGGCACCCGCACCGCCGAAGTGACGACGGCGCGCCGCACGTTGCGTGCGGCGATGCCCTCGCTCCACGGCTCGGCCAGCGCGCGCAGCACCGACTTCGCGATCACGGGATGCATCGGTCCCGTGCGCGAAAGCAGGCGCGCCAGCAGCGCACTCATCACGGGCGCGGCATAGCTGCTGCCGGTGACGGTCTTCGTGCCGCCGCCGCTCCACGCCACCGGCACCTCCTGCCCTCCGGTCGCGAACTCCACCAGGTGGTCCGGCAGGTGATGGAACACCCCCGGCACCGTGCGCGCCATGTTCACCGCCACCACCGTCGGGAAGTGGGCGGGCCACTCGCGGCGGTCGATGTCGACGTTCGAGCAGGCCGACACGACATGCACCTGCCGGAGGTACGCCTCATCCACCCACTCCTTGAACGACAGCACGTACGTCGCCTCGCCGCGGCAGCCGAAGCTGCAGTTCAGCACATGGTAGCCGCGGTCCATCGCCAGCCGCACGCCGGCGGCGATGATCGCGCTGCGACTGGCCAGGTCCGCACCGAGCACGCGGAAGCTGCCGAGCACCGCCCGGGGCGCCAGCGCGTGGATGATGCCGGCGATCGCCGTCCCGTGCCCGTACGCATCCTCGCCAGCGCCGTCGCGCACGCGCACACGGGGACCGTCCCCCTCGAGGATGACGTCGTCGGCGAGCACGACGCCCTGCAGCGCGGGATGGGCCGACTCGATGCCGGTGTCGAGCACCGCGACGCGAATGCCCGCGCCATCCCCGTCGCGCAGGCCGGCGCGCGGGATGGCGAGGTTCAGCACGTCGGCGCGGCCGCGGGCGTCAGGCACCGTGCAGCCCCAGCACGCCGTCCAGCAGCACGAGGTCCAGCAGGCGGCCGGCCGTGTGCACGTCGCGCTCCAGCCGCTCCAGGTGCTCCGCCGCGAAGCCGCGCGGTGCACCTTCGCGCGTGAACAGCACGCACGACACCACCCCGCGCACGGCGCCGCCGAACGCCAGCGGCACCGCCAGCATCGCCGCGGTGCGCACGCCGAGCAGCGTGTCGAGCGTGCCGTCGCGCTGTGCACTGGCCTCGATCCCGTTCTCGCAGAACGACTGCTCGGTGACGGCGACCATGCCGATGATGCCCTGGCTCACGGGCTGCTGGAACAGGTCCACCAGGCGGTCGGCGTGCGGGCCGGTGTTGATCGCAGGCACCAGGGCGGCACCGCGCAGCAGCCAGACCGTGCCCTCGTCGGCACCGCAGCGCCCGATCGCATCGACCAGCAGCTCGCGGGCGAGTCGCGGCTCGTCGCCGCGCAGCCACGGCCCGGTGATCATCGCGCCGCGCTCCCGCGCACGCTGCATCACCACCGGCGCGAAGGCGTGGAGTTCGGGATCGGGTCGGAAGCGGTGCGTCATGGGTCAGGAACGGGCGGAGGCCGTGGACCGGAGTCGGAATGCACACACCGGCGCCGTGCGACCCGGCAGGGCCAGCGGGCCGAGGTCGATCGCCGGCGGCGCAGCCGTGCCAAGCAGCACCATCGTGTCGGCCGAGACGACGATGCGGCACGGGGCGTCGGTGGTGCCGTCGTCCGAAAGATCCACCGATTGCAGGCGCGACGCCACGTTCACCACGTCGCCCACCACGGTGTACTTCAGGCGCGTGCCGCCACCCACGGTGCCCGCCACGGCGGCGCCGCTGTGGACGCCGATGCGCGCCCGGGTGCCGGGGCGTCCAGGGGCGTCCGGCAGCAGCCGCGCGATCGTGTGCGCGAGCTGTTGCGCGCAGGCCACCGCGTCCTGCGCATCACGGGCCACCTCGCCGGCGCTGCGGCGTGGCACCGGCACCCCGAAGTCGGCCTTGATGCCATCACCGGCAAAATCGTCCACGAGCCCGCCGAAGGTGGCGATGTCGGCGGCGCAGGCCGCCGTCACATCCGTGAGGAGCGCCATCACGGCCGCAGCATCGTGCCCCTCGCTGAAGCGCGTGAAGCCCCGCAGGTCGAGGAACAGCACCGTCACCGGCAGCGCCAGCGGTGCCGGCCGGCCGCCCTGGAGGTAGAGGTGCCGCGCCTTCCACGCCTCCCCGGCCAGCGCCGGTGTCACGAAACGGGAGAAGAGCAGCGTCGTGAGCCGCTGCTGGCGACGCGCCTGCCACAGCGCCACGATGTCCGCGCCGGCCAGCGCCATGACCCACGCCAGCAGCGTGGTGCCAAGCGGCAGCCAGGTGCCCCGTGCATCCGCCATCCAGAGCGTCAGGCCCGTCATGAGCACCACGCCGGCCGCGCCGGCCAGCACCGTGCGGCGCAACGACCAGTGCGCCGCCAGCAGTGCACCCGCCACGATCCACACCAGCGCCCACGCCACGCGGGCGACCGGTGTCGCCGGCCGGATCGGTGCCGTCTGCCCGGAGCGGACGAGCGCCCGCGCCGCGCTCTCGTGCGCGAGGATCGCCAGCGGCGGCAGCATCCCCACGCTCGTGGGCACGGTGCTGCCGTCGTCGATGCCGAGCAGCACCACGCCACCCTGCACCAGGCGGCGCAGGCCATCCGGCGCCAGGACCATCACCGAGTCGAGCGAGACCGCGCGCACCCCGAACCAGAGCGTGTCGGTGCGCGCGAAGCGCAGCAGTTCACCGTCCGCGCCCGCGTCAGGCGCGGTGGCGCCACCAGGGCCGAGCAGCGCGAGTGCGGCCCCCTCGGCCAGCCAGTGCTCATCGGTGCGCCGCCGCGCGAGGGTGCGCACCACGCCATCGGCATCCCGCACCAGCGCCGTGCGCCCGATGCGTCGCGCGCGCTCGGCGGACCGGGCCGCGCCGGGTGCGAGGAACCACGGCCACGCCACGGTGTCTGCTCCGGAGGCATCGACGGCGAGCGTCACGCCGACGGTCGCATGCGGGGCGGCGCGGAGCAGGTCCGGCATGCTGCCGGCGGGTGCGACCGGCGTGGACAGGTCGATCGCGACCTGGACCGCGGCGGCGCCTGCGGCATCGAGGCGCTCGACGGCATCTGCCACCTTCCAGTCCCCGGTGCGGCTGGCGGCGCGCACGACCAGCACGCGCGACGACACCGGTGTGTCGGCGAGGGCGGTCGCGATGCGGTCCCAGGCTCCACGATCAAGCGACGCGCCTGTCCGGAGGAGCATCGCCAGCAGGAGCGCGAGTCCGGCGCACAGCACCCCACCCGCCACCGGCAGGCGCGGGGAGTCAGCGAGGCGCTCGCGGAGCGCCGGACGGTCTGTCAGGCGAGGCACGGATGCATCATACTGAAGTCACCGCAACCCGCGCGGCCACCCGAACCCGATCCGTGGTGCCACTCGTCTCTCCCCGCTGCATCACGCCTGCCGCCGTTGCACTGCTGCTGGTCGCCACACAACTGGCGCCCCGCTCCCTGACGGCGCAGGACAGCGTCCCGCCGCCACGCCCGTCGGCAGGCGCGCGCCTCGGTGCGCGCCTGCTGGTGGTGTTCCGGCCACCGGCACGCGGCACGCGTCGCGAGCGCGTGCTCACGCGGGGTGAGGACGGTGCGCGCGCGCTGATTCCGGCCGAGCGCGTGGACTCGCTGGTGCCGCAGACGCTGCGTGCGCAGCCATTCGTGGCGGTGTGCGTGTCCGGACAGCCCGACTCGGCACGCCTCACCGTGCGTGTGCTGCCGGACAGCGCCGGCAACGGCGGCATGAGTGCCGGCGCGATGGTCGGCCTCGTGCCCGGGCTCAATCGCCTGGCGCTCAACACCGTGGACGTGCCGCTGGCCGACGGTGCCCTGGCCGAGTGGTCGCTGAGCACGCGATCGGGGGAGGTGTTCCTGAGCGAGCGGATCCAGCGCCAGGTGGTGCGTGCCACGCCCACCGTCAACTCCCTGGCGCGGAATGGCATCTGGTACGACGCGCTCGACCTGTTCGTCGCGGATGCCATCCGCGGCATCCCGCTCGGCCACGAACGGCTCGCCACCTTCCTCACCAGTGTGGGCGCCGCACCGTGCAGCCGGGCCGCCGCGCGCTGAACGCGACGGGGGATGCGCCGCTGCGGCACATCCCCCGTCCCCGTCATCACCCGGTGCATCACGTCGCGTGTCACGCGCCGATGCGACCGATGGCGCAGGTCAGTTGCGGATCGTCCAGCGGAAGCCCGAGCCCGAGTTGCCGCTGACCGGGCCCCACGAGGTGTAGCTGCCGTCGGTGAACACGGCACGTGCGTACAGCTGGTGGTCGCCGGGGCCGTAGTAGCCGCAGGCGTCACCCCACGGCGACACCGAGCCGACGAACTGGCCGTCGACGTAGATCTTCACGTACAGGTCCACGCGGCTGTCGATGCAGATCTGTCCCGGCTCGACGGCCGATGCACCACGGGTGTTCTTGCCGGCCGGCTCCGGCGTGGCCGGCTTGTTCAGCGCATTCGGCGCCTCGTCGCGGCGCACGTTCGCATCGGCACCGCCGCCGCGCGTGCGGGTGCCGTTCGACGTGGCACCGGGCTGGCGGCGCGCCGCCGCCTGGGCATTGAGGTCGGTCGCCGCGAACAGCGCCGCCGCGGTCAGGCCAAGGGCGAGCAGTCCTGCACGAATCGTCATCTTCCGCATGGGTCACCTGGAACTTGGGGGAGAATCGGTGCAACCCGGCCGGACACCCGTCTCGGCCTGCTGCACCGCACGAACGACACACACGACACACCGGTCATCCTGCGCACCACACGCACCACGCACATCGCACCACGCACCACGACATCACACGCACACTGCACCTGCAGACACACCGGTCACGTCAGCTTGTCCATGCCGCCTTGGACCGCGCCAGCAGCGCACCGAACCGCACGTCGGTACGGAGGGCGTCCCAGCGCGGATCCACCAGCAGCTCGGCCGTCCATGGCACGCCGCGCTCCAGTGCCGTTGCGATCGCACGGATCGCCCGCCCCTGCGCCGCCGGCGTGAACGACCGCCCGCCTCGCGCCACGGCCACCTGGCGCGCCGCCGCGATCACCGGGTCGGCGAGGTCGTCCGCACCCTCCGCGACGCTCACCAGCGTGGCCATGTCGAAGGCGCGCGTGAGCAGCAGCGCGACCATCACCGAGCGCAGGGCGGGAAGGTCGAGCGCCATGTCGTCGAACCACGAGCGCACGGCCAGCGTCCGCGCCTCGGCCGCGCGCCCCAGCGCCGCCAGCGCACGGGCGCGGTACGGCAGCACCTGGCGCGCCTGCGCCGCGGCCAGCGACACCGACAGCGCGCCCACCGGATCACGCTCGGCCAGCAGTCGCCACCGGCAGCGCAGCGCCACTAGGCGCGCGTCTCGCGCCGGCACCTGCGCGTCGGCCCGCGTCCAGCAGCGCTGCACCAGCGGATCACCGGGATCGGGCGGCAGGTCCGCGATCTCGGCGCGGTCGAGCATCGCGTGCAGCACGCGCAGCGAGCGCGCGGCGCCGTCGCTCAGCGGCAGCTCCTGCAGTGGCGCGTCCGCGACGTCACGTTCGTCACCGCGTGCCGTCACCTCGCCGGCACCCGCCAGCAGCGTGTCGCGCACCCCGCAGAGCGCCTGCGCGAACGCAATCGCCGTCGGGAAGCGCTGGTGCGCATCGCGATGCAACGCGCGGTGCAGCACCTGCGCCAGCTCGGCCGACACCTCGGCCGGCAGCACGGCGTCACGGTGCCAGGGGTGCCCGGTCAGCATCTCGTGCACCGTGGCGGCGAGCGCGCGCACGTCGGCGGCCGTCGCCAGTGCCGCCGCGCCGTCGGTGCCCACACGGGCTGCCGCATCGAAGCCACCCAGCAGCACCCCGGCGCCGGCGGGATACAGGCAGCGCGACGACAGCGCGCGATGCACGATGCCCAGGCCGTGCGCCAGGTGCAGCAGGTCCGCGGTCGCGATCGCGTGGTCGAGCGCGAGCGGCTCCCCGATCGGGCCGGTGCACGCGAGGTGGTCCGCGAGGGAAGGCGCCAGGTGTGGGCAGACCATGTACAGCCAGCCTGCTGCACGCCCGGTCGCGAGCAGCGGCAGCATCGCCGGCTGGTGCGCCAGGCACTCCATGACGCCGATCTCGCGCGCGAGGCCGGCGGTGACCATCCCGTCTGCAGCGCAGCACACCGCCGTCACCGTCACGGCGTCACCGGTCTCCTGGTCGCGCGCGTGCGCGACCAGCCGCCCGCCGCTGCCGACCCATGCCGTCTGCAGGGTCCAGCGGCGAACGAGCACCGATTCGAGCGCGAGGAGTGAGTCGGGCACGGTGGTCTGGATGGGGCGTGGGAGGGCGGGATGCGGTGACTCTCCCAACAGACACGGTATTCGGTGCACTTGTCCCTGCCATCGCCCGATCGGGTGACCCGTGCAGGCGCCACTCCCCCAACGCCGTGGCGCGCGATAGACTCGCGCACATGTCCCTGACGCCGACCATCGCCGCGCTGCTCGCCAGCCGTGCACTCGACGGCGAGCTTGGCCCCGGTGACGATGTTGCACTGGCCGATGCCCGGGCGGCGTCACCGGCCGCCGACGCCCTCGCCCGCCGGGTGGAGGCGGCACATCGCCAGCTCGCTGCCCTGCGTGCCGCGGCGCCCCGCGCCATCGCCGCCCCGGCCGCGTGGGCCGAGCAGGTGTACGCCGCGCTGCACGAAACGCTGGCGTCACTCCCCCGCACGCGGCGACGCCGTCCCGAGGTCTCGGGGCGCGACGCCGCACACGCCGAGGACCTCGAGCTGGCGCAGGCCGCGCTGGCCGGTGACGAGCAGGCGCAGCGCGAGATCTACTTCGGCCACATCGCCCTGGTGCAGCACCTGCTGCAGGCCCGCCGACTCGCCGCGTACCGCGACGACATCGCGCAGGACGTCTTCTTCCGCGTCTTCAGCCGCCTCCACACCTTCCGCGGCGACTCGTCACTCCGGACGTGGATCCACCGCGTCGCGCTGAACCACATCAACAACGTGCTCACGCGCGACATGCCGAAGCGGGCGCGCGAGCTGAGTGAGTCGCAGCTCGAGGTGCCGGAGGGTGGCGTGAGCGTGATCGAGGCGGCGGTGGACGCCGGCGCGCTGCAGGATGCACGGCTCGAGACGGCGGAGCGCCGCGCGATCATCGATGCCGCGCTGCTGCGGTTGCCGGGGGCGGCGCGCACGGTGGTGATGATGAAGGAGATCGACGGCCTGACCTGCGAGGAGATCGCGACCGTGCTGGCGGTGCCGATGGGCACCGTGCAGTCACGCCTCGCGCGCGGGCGGGTCAGGCTGGCCGAGTTCCTGGTGCAGGATCCGCGGGCGGGCAGCGCGCGCTGAGCGGCGGGGCGTGACCCGCCACGCAAACAGGCGTCTTCTGCGTGGCCCGCCGCGCCACACGGCCTCTCGCCGGCACCGGCCATGACCCGCGACCGGAGCACGCATGGGAAGCAGCGCCACGGAGATCAGTCTGTCACTGCAGGAGCTCATCGACCGGGCGCTGCACGGCGGCATCGTGCAGGTGGAGGCGGTGGGCAGCCCGCTGCACCCGCTGCTGTTCGACGACACCGGGCGCATGTTCATCCTCTACAGCGGCGAGGAACAGGTCGAGCCGATGGTGCTGGCCATTCAGGCCATCCGCGAGCACTGCCCCGACGTGCAGCGGTGCGCCCTCGCCATCGACACCCGGCTGACGATGCGGGACGGCAAGAAGTGGGATGCCATCACCGTGCTCGCCTGCTCCCGCGACGAGGCGGAAGGCACGATGTGGGCCCAGTGTTACGTCCCGAAGCGGCTCCTGCGGAAGTTCCGCACCGAGGGAGAGCCCGAGGAGATCGGCACGATCCGGAACTACATCGCCCTGGCACTCCAGGACGCCGCGGCCTGACCGTATGCCGGTGTGCAGGAAGGTGACGCTCCCGCGTCTCCACGAGGCCGACAGCTCCCGCGGGATGCTGCCGGCCTCTGCCGTTTGAGGCAACCCCCAGGCCGCGGCAGGCGACACAACGGGGGGCGCCGGAGCGTAGGGCCCCCGTCGGCACGACGCGGGTGCCGGCGTTCCCCGGGACCCCCGCCCTCCGCCCGACTGCCATGCGAGTCACGAAGCGACGTGCCCTGGTCACCCTCGGCCTGCTGACGGTCCTGCCGCTGGTCCTGTTCTACCCGTTCTACGGCCACGCCCCGTGCGGGGTGGGGTCGCGGGTGCGGGCACTCCGGAACGGCACCGAGCTGCTCGACGCCACTGGCCGGCGCCTGGGCTACGTGGACCCCACACGCGATCGCTACGTCACGCTCGCCGCGCTGCCGAAGCACGTGCCGATCGCCTTCACCGCCGTCGAGGACCGGCGGTTGCACGCGTGGTACCATCGCGGCGTGGATCCGGTGGGCACCGTCGCCGCCGCCGTCGGCAACCTGCGCCCCGGCGACGGTCCCCGGCGCGGCGCCAGCACGATCCCGATGCAGCTCGCCCGCGCCCTCTGTGGCGACCGGATGCCGGAGGACCACAGCTGGAGCGGCAAGCTGGCCGAGGCGGGGCTGGGCATGTACCTCACGTCACGCTTCGGGAAGCGCGAGCTCGTCGAGCTGTACCTGAACAGCGTCTACCTCGGCCGCAACCGCAACGGCATCGACGCGGCGGCACGTTCGTACTACGGCAAGCCGGCCACCGCGCTCACGGCGTCCGATGCGGCGGAACTCGCGCACATCGTCGCCAATCCCCGCGATCGCGACCCGAGCCGGAACGACCTCGCGGCACGTCGCGCCGCCATCGCGAGCGTGTTCGAGCGCATGCACCGCCTCGACACCACCTTCGCCGCGCCGCGGAAGCGCATCACGCTGTCGCGCACGCGGATGGCGACGGCCACGGTGCCGACGTACCGCGGCTACGTGTCGCGGGTGCGCGACGGCTTCTCGAGCTGCGAGCCCTCGGTGAGCTGTCCTTCCAGCGTGCGCACCTTCCTCGACGCGGGACTGCAGCGGGCGGCCGAGCGCGAGCTTGGCGCGCTGGTGCGCCGGCTGCAGGGGCCGGACCGTGCGCGCAAGGCAACCGACACCACGGCGCGCCGCGAGGTCGCCGGCATCTTCGTCGCGATGCGCATCTCGACCGGCGAGGTGGTGAGCTACACCGGGCGGCACGGCCGCACGCCGTCGGGCGCGGACCTGCTGCGCATCGGGCGCATCCAGCCCGCCAGCGCGATCAAGCCGCTGCTGCTGGCCGCCGCGATGGATGACGGGCATGTGTATCCCGGGCAGACGCTCGGCGAGTTGATGCAGCAGCTCTGTCCCGACCCCCAGGTGCATGAGTACCTCGCCACGCTGTCCGGGTACGACGCGCCGGAGCGCTCGATCGAGGAGGCGATGTACCGCAGCGACAACGTGCTGGGGGCGTGCCTGATGTCGGGGCTCGGCCCGGCGGCGCGACAGCGGCTGGTGAGCGCCGGGATCCTGCGCACCGTTGCCGCCACGCCGGCGGACGGGCTCGGGCTGCAGACCGTCGCGCCACTGGACCTGCTCACCGCGTACGCCGCACTGCGCAGCAGCCAGCGGGCGATGCTCCCGCGGTTCAGCGGATACGACGCGAGCACGATGGCCGCGCCACTCGTCTCGCCGATGGCCGCGGAGATGACGTACACCATGCTCCAGGGCGTGGCGCGCGAGGGCACCGCATGGCGCGCCGCCAGCGTGCTGGCCGACGACTGGTCACTGGCCGGCAAGACCGGCACCGCCGGCCGTGGTCGTGAGCTGGTCTTCGTCGGTTTCGCGCGCGACCTGGTGGCGCTGCTGTGGGTGGGGGTGGTCTCTGGCACGGGTGCCGTGTCGTCGCAGCACGCCTCGGACGTGGTGGTGGCACCGTGGGCGCGGATCCTCAGCGCGTACGCGCCGCGCGAGCAGCCGATGTTCAGCCTGCGCGACGTGTCGGACGACGGCATGCGACGTGGCGAGCGGTCGGCGCCGGACGAGCGTGCCGACGACGACGGTGACGCCGACGACGCTGACGACGCTGACGACGCTGACGACGCCGATGATGCGGGGCGGAACGGCCGGGGCCGCGGGACCGTGATCGCGCGTGGGCCGGTCGCGGCGCCGCCGCGCGTGCGCCCGGACCGTGAGCGTCGGCGATCCGACGCCGAGCAGGCCCGTCGCGACGCCGAGCAGGTGCGGCGGGAGGCGGAACGGCTGCGGGCGTGGATCGTGAGACTGGCGCGGCAGGTCGAGCGGCGCACGATGTGAGCCGGACACCGTGCGCCGCCCGTTCTCGAGCGGCACACGGTGTCCACCCTGCGTCAGCGGTAGCAGCTCACTTCCACCATGGGGCCACCATCGGGGAAGCAGTAGAACGTGGTCGAGTCGACACCGTTGCGGTGCATCTCCTCCACCGCCCCGCAGCGCACGCCGGCGCCGGCCAGCCGGTCGCGCAGCGCCACCACCGGCGGCGTGGTGTCGAACAGGAAGCCCACATGGAACGGATACGGGAAGTCGGCATCGCCGTCGCGCCGTCGCATGATGTTGAGGATGAATCCTTGCTCGCCGCGCAGCACGGCCATGCTGCCCCCCGCGGCCTCATGGATCGGCGTGAACCCGAAGTGCTCCACGAAGAAATCGCGCAGCGCGCCGACGTCGGGAACGGGCAGGTTGATGTGGTTGAGCACGGGCATCGGACAGTCTCCCATTGGGAGTGACGAAGGCAGGTTCCGTCGTCCGAGGGAGTCGTGGGCCTGCAGCGTGCCGCCATGCGGCGCTGTTGCCTGGTACCATCGTGACCCCGCCGGGCAACGTCGTGGCGCGCTCGCGCCGACGTGACCTGGCCAGGGGTCCGGGCGCACACACGGTGCGGCTCGGTACAGTCCTGCGGACATCCGCAGGGGTCGGGGTTACCCATTGCCGACCGAACTTTCTAGGCTCGCAATCCTATCCCGGCGCGTGCGGAACGCGCAAGCGGGCGCGCACGCGGGCGCCCATCAGGATGGGCCTGCCGTCGCCAGCTTCAGCGACACGATGCCCGCCACGATCAGCAGCAGGCTCACGATGCGTGCGGCGGTGCGTGGTTCGCCCAGCCAGACGATCCCGACGACCGCGACCCCAACGGCGCCGATGCCGGTCCAGATGGCGTAGCCCGTCCCGACCGGGATCTCGCGCAACGCCCGCGAGAGGAACCAGAAGCTGGCGATCATGCCGAGCGCGGTGAGCACGCTCGGCAGCGGGCGCGTGAAGCCGTCGGTGTACTTGATGCCGATGGCCCACGCCACCTCGAGCAGGCCGGCGATGCCGAGCGAGAGCCAGGCGCCGGCAGAGATCGTCGAGGCCATGTCGAGGCCTACCGCGCGAGCCGCTTCGCGACCCACGTCGCAAGCTCGGGTTGGTCCACGATGGACCACGAGTGCGGATGCCGTGTCCCGTCGCCGCGGTACCCGCGCCCAGACGTCACCACCAGCGATGCATCGGCATTGCCCTGTGCGCGCAGCACCCGCACCAGCGTCGCCGCATCGAGCGCGTTCAGCCCGTAGTAGTCCCCGCCACGCTGTTCCAGCCACCAGCTGATGTCGGGCTCCGTGTATGCCCGCACCGCAACGCGCGCGAGGTGTCGCGCCTGGCCGCCACGGGCGTCACGCGACGCCAGCGGCGAGGCGGCAAGGAAGCGCGGGGATGTCGGTGTCGGGTGCGCACCGATCCGCGCCTCGATGCTGCGCAGCACGAGCCGCGCCTCGGTGACGTTCGTCCGCGGTGACGGGTTGCGGAGCGCGAGCATGTTGTTGGCCCACAGGCGATGCCAGTCCAGCGGGGCGTCGACCTCGATCACCGCCCGGATGGCATTCCGCAGTGTGCACGCATGCCGCGCACATCGCTCACCGAGCAGGATCGCATCGGTGCCACCGGCCGAGAACCCGCCGACGGCCATCGGCACGTCACCCACGCCCGCGGCCTGCATCGCCTCGACAATCGTGTCCTCGAGCTGGCGATGGTACGCCGAGTCACCGAACAGCACTCCGGAAGTGGGTCCGACGAGCAGCGTGGCGATCCCCGCCTTCGCCAGCGAATCGGCGAGCGGCAGGCCGCGCGAGTCAGGCACCGCGAAGTCATCGAAGTCGCCGCCGTAGCCCGGCATCAGCACGAGGACGCCAGCCGGGGCACCCGCCGGCCTTCCCGCGATCGCGAAGTGCCAGCCGGTGGTCGCGCGCTGCGCGGGCGCAGCCTGCGCCGATGCCGCGGACGCACCGATGGCGGACAGCAGAAGCACGGAAGCGGCCGCCAGGCAGCCGAACGGACGCATCACCCGTCCGCTCGCTTGATCTGCACCACCCGCTCACGCGCCAGCCGGCGCCCGGTGGGCGTGGCGGCGAGTCCACCGCCGGCGGTCTCGCGATAGCGCACGTCCATCGCCTTCCCGATCTCACCCATGGTGTCGATGACCTCGTCCACCGGAATGGCAAACGTGATGCCGGCCATGGCCATCTCGATCGCAGCCAGTGCGATCGCGGCACCGGTGGCGTTGCGGAAGACACACGGCAACTCCACCAGCCCGCCGAGCGGATCACACACCAGGCCGAGTGTGCCCTGCTGCGCGAGCGCCGTGGCGTGACCCACCTGTGACGGCGTGCCGCCGAGCATCTCGACGGCGGCGCCGGCCGCCATCCCTGCCGCCGCGCCCGTCTCCGCCTGGCATCCACCCTCCGCCCCGCTCAGCGACGCACGCTCGGCCACGACGGCTCCGATGAGGCCGGCGGTGGCGAGGGCGTCGATCACCCGGGCGTCGGGAATGTTGCGCGCGGTGGCGAGACCGGTGAGCACGGCCGGCAGCACCCCCGCGCCGCCGGCGGTGGGCGCGGCGACGATCACGCCCATGCAGGCATTCACCTCCTGCACCGCCAGCGCGCGCATCAGCACGTCGCGGAACAGCGTGCCACTCAAAGGACCTGCAGGTCCCGTGAGCAGTTTCGCCGCGTCGCCGCCCACGAGGCCGGAGGACGAGCGGAGGTCGGGGTCCTGGCCGGCCGTGATGGCGCCGCGCATGATCTCGAGCGCGCGGCCGAGGGCGTGGCGGATGTCGGCGACGGTGCGGCCGCCGTCGGCCGACTCGGCCTCCAGTGCGACGGTGGCGAGGGACACGCCGCGCGCCTCGGCGTCGCGGATGGCCTCGGCGAGGGACTTGTACACCTACGCCGCCCCCACCTTGTCGAGCCGGAACGCCCAGCGCACCCACGGCAGGGCGCGGATCGTGTCGCGGACCTCCTCGCCCGGCTGCTCGTCGATCTCGATCACCATGAACGCATCACCGCCGCGCTGTTTCCGTGACAGGCGCAGGGTGGCGATGTTGAGGTTCGCCTCGGCCAGCAGCGTGGCGACGCGCGCGACGCTGCCCTTCACGTCCTCGGCCACCAGCACGATCGAGTGGAGGTTGCCGGTGACCTCCACCGGGTAGCCGTCGATCTCGGTGACGAGCACGCGGCCGGCGCCGAGGGAGGAGCCCTGCATGACGGCGGTGCGGCCGTTGCGGGTGAGGGTGATGCGGACCGTGTTCGGGTGGACCTCGTTGTCCTCGCCGAGGGTGGTCTTCTCGAAGCTGAAGTCGAGACCTTCGCGCTCCATGATGTCGAGCGCGGTGCGGAGCCGTTCGTCATCGGGGCGGAAGCCCATCAGGCCGCCGACGATCGCCTTGTCGGTGCCGTGGCCCTCGCCGGTGCGGGCGAAGGAGCCATGCAGTTCGATGCGTGCGGTCTGCGGGGTGCCGCCGACGAGGCATCGGGCGAGGAGGCCCAGGCGGCAGGCGCCGGCGGTGTGGGACGACGAGGGCCCGACCATGACCGGGCCGATGATGTCGAGGAGGGAGACCATGGGGACTAAGGTATCGCTTGTGTCGGGTGGCTGGGGTCGCTTGAATGCGGGCTGGATGACGCGAAAGTGACATATCGCGTCAGGTTGGCGGTCGGTTCGGCGGCGCGGCCGGGCCCGAGGGGCAGCGTCTGGACCGTGCCACCGGTGCTGGCACACGCCGGGGGAGGGTGGATGTCCGAACGGTCGAGGAGAGTCGCGCGGCTGGTGTTCCTGGGCGGTCAGCGGATCGAGATCGGGAGCGACGTGGTGACGCCGGAGGCGGAGCGCCTGTTCGCGATGGTGGTGCGCCTCTGCGTGCCGCTGGGGCGGCTGACGTCGCGCCAGACGATGATGGACACGTTGTGGCCCGGCGCCGACGATGCGAACGCGCGGCACAACCTGCGGCAGACGGTCTACAAGGCACGGGAGCTGGGGCTGCTGGTGGAGTCGGGCGAGGACGGGCTGCGCCTGGACCCGCGGCACTGGTCGTGTGACTGGGAGGATCCGGCGGGGGACGTGCCGGGGGAGTGGCTGGCGGAGTACGAGCCGGAGTTCTCGGAGGACCTGCGCGGCTGGGTGACGGCGCAGCGGGTGGGGGTGCATGCGATGCTGCGGCCGCGGATCATCAGGAGCCTGCAGCGGGCGCGGGCGGCGGGGGAGCTGGTGGCGGCGGACGGGTATGCGCGGCAGTTGCTGGGGATCGACGAGTTGAACGAGGAGGCGACGCTGACGCGGGCGGAGCTGATGGCGATGCAGGGGTCGAAGGTGGACGCGTTGCGGTTGCTGGACACGTACCTGAAGGAGATCGGGCAGTTCGGGCCGGGGAAGGATGCGGGGTTGCCGGCGCAGCTGCTGCGGCGGCGGATTGCGGAGAAGTTGCCGGCGGTGCGGTATCAAACAGGCGTGCACCATTTCGGCGCGCTGATCGGCCGAGCAGCGGAGTCGAAGTGCCTGTTCGCGGCCGTGATTGAGACCCGCGCGGGGCGCGGAACGGGAACCCTTATCGAAGGGACCGTCGGCACCGGCAAGTCTCGCCTTCTACACGAAGCGCGCACCGCCGCATTACTGCAGGGGATGCTCGTCATAGATATCTCATGCGAAGCAGGGAACACGAACTATCCGTTCTCCACCCTGCGGCTTCTCGTTGCACGTCTTCTCGCGCTCCCGGGTGCGATGGGCGTCGCACCAGATGCCTTCGCAGCGATGCAGCTCTGGCTGACAGCGTCATCTCGCTCAGTGGACGACTGCCCGATTGCCGCTATTGAAGACCTCTTTGCGTCAATCGCAGAGGAAACACCGCTTGCGGTGCTCATCGACGAAGGCGATCGAATGGATAGCGCGACTCTGTCCTGCCTAGACTGGATCTACCGGACTGGCGAATCTCGCCAGCATATGACGATCGTGGCAGCAACACTCTTGAGCATCGCGCGCGCCGACGGTATTCAGCTTCGTGGCCTCCGAAGAATTCTACTCGCCCCCATGGAGCTCGCGGAGACTCAACGCCTCCTCGAGAGTTATGTAAATGAAACGTCAATCCGATCGAGCCCAGACCACATAGCGTGTGCCGCTGTCTTCTCGGAAGGCGTTCCGATGTACGGCATCGAAATGCTCGGCCTATTGCGCGACGAGGCATCGCCTGACGTCATCCCCTGGCGGGTACAGAATGCCATCGCGAGCGGGCTAAACGGGCTCAACGAAGTGCACATCCGTATACTTGCGCTGTGCGACAAGCTGCAGGATTGCGCACACCCGAATACCTTGGTCGCCGCTACGCGACTGCCGGAATCCGATGTCTCAGCCGCGATCGCAATGCTCGAACTCGCCGGCTATCTCCGGTTCGAGAATGGTTCTTTGCTTGCTTCGCCACTCATGGCGCTTTCGGCGCAGGCTCGTCTTCGCGCCAATGATGCGCGCATGGACGCTCTTCGAGCGGGCCATTACATCGCGCTGTCATGGAATGCGCAGAGTCAGGCTGCCGCGTTCTACGCAACGATTCGACTCTTCATCGTCGCCAAGGAGGAGAAGTACGCCTCGCAGTTTCTTGACCACCATGCTGGCGAGCTGGTACGGATCGAAACCGCACAGTCGCTTGTCTTCGAGTTAATGAGGTTGAGGAAAGTTGCACAAACACAGGAGTTATGTGCCAAGCTCGAGTCCACGCTTGGACAGATTGCCGTCGGCTCGGAGAATCGACGCAGCGTACGGAAAGCCTCCAGTGACACACCAACGCCTACTTCGCTTCCCTCGCTCTCCGAGACGTGCATAGAGGTCGAGTATTCATTCTCTTCCGATGCTTCGCTCAACGCTGCGCTCGCGGCCGCGCGCGATCCGAACGCACTACCGTCACAGCGAATGACGGACGCGGTCATGGCTCTCGCCATTTCCTCCAACACGGGCGAAGTCGCGTGTCTGCATTCAGCGTTCCAAGCCGCGAACGCTGTGCGACACTCGCATGGCGTCGCACCGTTCGATATTGGCCGCGCGGACCTCATTTACTACGCGACCCTCGGCGACCGAGCGCAAGCACTCAGGAGCGCAGAGACGCTCGAACACGCATGCCGCGGCCTTGCCGACATTCACCTTGCATGCAAAGGACTGAGGAACGCAGCGGAAGTCTTCTCAACCTTCGGCGACATCGGCAGGGCTCAGGCTCTTCTCCATGAATCACGCGAGCTCGCATATCGCCTCGGGTACTCAAAGCAGATTGCGTGGGCGGATATCCGCCTAGCTGATCTTTCGATCGAGTGCATGGACGCAGAGGGCTCACGTGCGTATCTGCAGAGCGCGTCGGACGTCATGCAGGAGCACAACTTGACGACTCCACTTCTCGTCGTAGACTTGCAAGTTCAGCTGTGCTGGCAAGCGATCCTGATCGGCGATCACGCCAGTGCGGCCAAGGCTGCCAAAGTGGTAACCAGACGGATGCAGCGCTCCTACACTGGAACCGGCTTCGCCCACTGGACAGCGCTTTCAGTGAAACTCGCAACGCAGAAAGTCACTACCTCGCGAGAGAGCGAGCGCGCCTTTGACAGCCTGCGCGAGAGCATTGGGAGCCGCGCATACTATCCGAATGAGCACGTCAGTATGGCTGCCCTTCTGATCGCCTCGCGGAAGAACGGAAGACACAAAAACACGTCTGAACTTGTTGCGAATGAGACGGCACGCCTTGAATCCTTAGGACGACGGGCTTGGCCGTTCCTAGCCACTCTCATGTAGTCTGAGCCTGCCGCTTGAAGGACTATCTCATACCGACGAGGGCCAGTCCGGACGCTACGTGGAGTTCTTCCGTCGCCGCACAAGCTTGCGACAGGATCCGATCGATCGTGCCATTCGATATGAGCGTTCCAAGAAGCTTCGGATCGAACTGAATGCCGCTCATGCGAATGAGTTCAGCGCGAATTTTCTCGGAGGCTAAGCCGCGGCGATACGGACGATCGCTCGCCATCGCATCAATGGTGTCTGCGATCGCAATGATCCGGGCAAAGAGCGGAATAGCCTCGCCGACGAGCCCATCGGGATATCCAGATCCGTCCCAGGCTTCGTGATGATGGCGTATTGGGTCAACTGTGTCGCGCAAATGGGACGAAATTCTGACTAGCTCAGCCCCTTTGATGGGATGCGACTCCATTATCGCTCGTTCCTCGGCCGTCAGTTTTCCCGGCTTCGAAAGGATAGGCGCAAAGGCCTCGGCGATCTTGCCGACATCGTGCAGCATAGCGGCCACGTGAAGTCGCTCGACTTGCTTCGAAGGCAGAGAGATTGACTGTCCTATCATCCTGCTATACTCGGATACTCGGCGCGAGTGTCCTGATGTATACGGATCACGCGCTTCAAGAGTCGTCGCAGTGAGTTCCAAGATCTCTCGATGCGAACGATGCAGCTCCTCATTGGCGCTGTTGAGCTGTCGAACAATGACGATTAACCCGGCCGCGGCCGCAGTGGCGAGAACTCCGAACTCAACGTAGAGTTTCGCGAACACATAAACGAACGGGAGCGCGATACACGAGACGACAAGGCCACCGAGCGTATTCGACTTCCACACGTTCAGGAAGGACGCACCGGAGTCGACTGCAATTACCAGCGCAACGGCAGACGAGTTCGCGAGCGCGAAACATGCGAATGACGCAAGGATGGCCCCAATATTGGGATCCGTGCCGTGCGCTAGCGCTACTCCGCCGAACGCCCTATAGGCGAATACAGCGACGGCAAGCGAAGTGGCGTTCTGGGCGAGATTGAACAGAAGCTTTCGGATCGGGCGACGAACCCACACCTCACCGACAAACACTGCCACAAGCTGAGAAGCAAGTGTAGGCCAGACCGGAGCGAGCACAACGCTCGCTAACACGGTTACGAGTGAAGCGTTCCCGATGGCTCCGCTTGAGAGCGCATAGGGGAGCAACACACCAATTGTTGAGAATATTCCAAACGCGATCGCAGCATTGACTTGTTGCTGCGGCACAATTGGCTGAAGGTTCACGATCCCTGCCACCAAGCAGATCGCAAGAACCGTAAATCCGCCAATGACGCGCGATGTCTTTGCGTGCACGCAGTTTCCCCCGCCTCGACCATTTTACTGAGGTATTTTCAACCCCAGTTTTGCACCGTGCCGAACAATGCGGCGATCATACCAACGAGACCGGCCCAGATCTTCATCTTGCGTCACCTCCCATAAGATCCGTCAGCCCTCCGCTTGCGCGTCAGACTGCGTCCTTCAGGTTAGCTCCGCTCGTACTGCCTGGCCGTACCCGCTCAACTCCGCTCTGCCGAGGACGGGGGGATAACTCTGCGTTGCACTGCACTTGCACCACACCAACCGTGCCGTGACCGTCAGTCCATCCTTCCCGCCGCCCGCGGTGACCTCGTCACCACCACACGCAACGCCTGCCGGTCACCAGCAACCCTGCCCTACCGGGTCGCCTCCAGCCACCGATTCGTTGCATCCAGCACCGCCAGGGACCCGGCCACCTCTGCACTGTCGCGGATCGCACAACTCCCGCTCAACAGCACCGACTCACGCCCCTGCCGCGCCGACACTCCCACGAACACGAACTCCGTCCCGAACGCGTCCACCCGCTGCGCACCCGCCAGCGAGAAGGCCCCGGAACGCCCTTCCGCAAAGGCGATCGCCAGCACCGTCGCCCGCGCCGCCAGCTCCAGCCGCGCCGCGTCGGTCTCGACCCCCTCCGATTCTCCCTCGAACGACTCCTCACCCCGCCGCAACGTCACGCGACACGCAAGTCCGTTGCGACTGCGCTTCACCTCCACGTCGTCGAACACGTAGCGCCGGGCCCCGGTCGCCTGCTCGAGCCCGCCATCCACCGCACGCAGCACCGCCGGCACCGACCCGGGTGTCGGCACCGCCGTCGACGCCGACAGCGAGGGACCCGGCAACACGCCAACCAACGGCACCGCCGCCGGAGCCGCCGCCGCAGGCCCCGCGATCGCGTCCACCGCCGACGGCGTCAGCCGAATCCGCGGCGCATCCACCGTCGTCGCCACGCTGATCTTGCGATGGTCCACGCGCATCCCCAGATGCGCCAGCAACGCACTCTCGATGTTGCGCACCGTCTGCTTCGGGCCGATCTCCACGGACGTCAACACATGGATCGCATCGACATCGCCCGCAGGCGACGCCTCGATGCGCACACTCACCACACCCGGCAGCGTGCCCAGCAACTCCTCCGCCCGCGCGATGTGAATCGCGGAATGGCGGTCGGGAGTCCCGCCGGCACCAACGGACTGAAAGACAGACACGGTCACGTTCTTTCGCGGGTGGAAGTGCAAAAGACCGAACACCTGCTCCGGCCAGCGCTGATTAAATCAGCCCCATCCGTTTCGAACAAGCAAGCTCGCGCAAACATTAAGAAAAATCAAGAGAGAGCGTCCTCTACTATTGCGCCACCACCCTCGATCTCCCGGATCTTCCGATACAGCGTCCGCTCGCCGATCCCCAGCAGCTCCGCCGCACGACGCCGATTGCCGCGCGTCTCTCGCAACGTCGCCTCGATCACGGCGCGCTCGATCTGCGACATCGTCATGCCAGGAACGACCTCGACCGTATTCGGAAGCCGAGCACTCTTCGGCTCGACCGCACCGCCAGCCACCAGCGCCTCGGTCGGCGACATCATCGGCGCCTGGTCCAGCCGGCGACGCAGGTCCTCCACCTGCACCTTCAACTCGACGAGGTTCCGCAGGATGAACTCGAGCTCGGCAGAACCGAGCATCGGCGAGGCCTCACCCGCCAGCGGACGCGCCGACGACACCATCGGCAGCCGCACCGGCAGCATCCGCGTCAGCCCCTCACGGATCTGCGGCGGGATGTCGTCCACCCCGATCTCGTGCCCCGGCGACAGCACCACCATGCTCTCCACCAGGTTCCGCAGCTCACGCACGTTGCCCGGCCACGAATACCGCGCCAGCATCTCCATCGCATCGGCCGAGATGCCGTGGAACGCCTTGTCGTGGCGCCGCGAGAACTCGGCGATGAAGCGGCGCACCAGCACCGGGATGTCCGACTTCCGCTCACGCAGCGGTGGCAGGTACATGCTCAGCACGTTCAGCCGGTAGTACAGGTCCGACCGGAACCCCCCGTCCTCCACCAGCTCCCGCAACGGACGGTTCGTCGCAGCGATCACGCGCACGTTGACGGGGATGCTCTGCACCCCGCCCACCCGCGTCACCTCACGCTCCTCCAGCACCCGCAGCAGCTTCACCTGGGTCGACGGCGGGATGTCACCGATCTCGTCGAGGAACAGCGTCCCGCCGTCCGCCAGCTCGAAACGCCCCAGCCGACGCTCCGCCGCCCCGGTGAACGCCCCCTTCTCATGGCCGAACAGCTCGCTCTCCAGCAGCGTCTCGGCCAGCGCCCCCACGTTCACGCCGATGAACGGCTTGTTGCGGCGTGGCCCGAGCCGGTGGATCCCGCGTGCCACCAGCTCCTTGCCGGTGCCGCTCTCCCCCTCGATCAGCACCGTGCTGCTCACCGGCGCGATCTGCTCGATCTTCACCAGCACCTCGCGCAACGCCTCGGTGTCGCCGCTCAGCCCCGTCTCCTGGCTCAGCCGGCGCCGCTCGAGCAGCCGCCGCACCACCGGCGCCACGTCGTCGGGCAGCACGGGCTTCACCAGCACGTCGGCGTACCCGATGCCACGCAGGCGCTCGCGCATCCCCGGCTCGTCCACGTCGGCCAGCCCCACCACCGGCACCCCCGCCCACAGCTCCTCACGCACCACCTGCACGTTGCCGGTGTCGAGCAGCGCGCCGGTGATCACGACCACGTCCGGCTCGAACCGCTCCAGCGTGCCACGGATGTCGTCGAGCGGCGAGACCAGCTCGGTGGTGATCCCGGTGGCCTCGAGCAGCGCATTGAGACGGACCGCCGGCTCGACGTCCGTGAGTGTGATGAGCGCCTTCACGTGCCGCCCTACTTCTTGGCCGAGCCGTTGGGCCAGAACGGAAGCGCCGCCACGGTCGCCGGCACCAACGTGCCGCGGATCTCGACCTGGAAGCTGGTGCCGGCCTTCGCCACGTCTGCCGGCAGGTAGCAGGTCCCGATCGGCACGCCCACGCTCGGCCCCACCGTGCCGCTGCAGACCACGCCGCTCTCCTCGCCGTCGATGACCACGCGCATGCCGTGGCGCGGCACGTTCCGCACGGGCAGCGTGAAGCCCACCAGCTTGCGCGGCACACCGGCCATCTTCTGCGCCACCAGCGCCTCGCGTCCCACGAACCGCTCCTTCGCCGTCAGCTTCACCAGCCACGCCAGGTTCGCCTCGTACGGCGTCACCGTGTCGTCGATGTCGTTGCCGTAGAGCGCCATCCCCATCTCCAGGCGCAGCGTGTCGCGCGCGCCCAGGCCGGCCGGCGTCACGTCACCACCCGACATCAGCGCGGCCCACATTGCCGGCGCATGCGCATCGGGGAAGTACAGCTCGAAGCCGTCCTCGCCGGTGTAGCCGGTGCGGCTGATGATCACGTGCTCCACGCCGGCGACGGTGCCGGTGGTGAAGTGGTAGTACCGGATCGCGTCGAGGTCGGCGTCGGTGTGCCGCTGCAGGATCGCCGGCGCATTGGGACCCTGCAGCGCCAGCAGCGCGGTGCGCGCACTGATGTCCTCGAGCGTGGCGTCGAAGGTCAGCAGCCGCGGCTCGATGTGCGCCCAGTCCTTCGCGATGTTCGAGGCGTTCACCACCAGCATGATGTGCGACGCGAACCGGTAGACGAGGCAGTCGTCCTCGATCGTGCCACGCTCGTTGCAGAACGTCGAGTAGTGCGCCTGGCCCACGGCCAGCTTCTCGACGTCGTTCGTGGTGACGTAGTTGACGAAATCCACCGCGCCGGGCCCCCGCACGATGAACTCCCCCATGTGACTCACGTCGAACAGCCCGCACGCCTTCCGCACCGCATGGTGCTCGGCCGTGATCCCGCCCGGGTACTGCACCGGCATCTCGAAGCCGGCGAACGGGACGATCTTCGCGCCAAGCGCGACGTGGGTGTCGTACAGCGCGGTGCGCTGCAGCGTTTCAGGGGCAGACATGGCGTGAAGGCAGGGGTGAGTGCCGAAGTGGCAGCCCGGGAAAGCTACATCCAGGGCTGCCATCCGGCAGTCAGGTTCCTGCGCGTGTGCCGCGCGCGCCCTGGGGACAAAGCGCGAGACGGGTCGGGCGTGCCGTGTCCGGTCGCGCCCCGCCCGACGGTCCTGTCAGCGGGCCTGCAGCGCCGCCACGGCGGCCTCGACCTCGGCGACGTGGCCCGCCACCCTCACCTTCTCGAACACGCGCCGCAGGCGGCCCGTCGCATCGATCACGAACGTGGTGCGCTCCACACCCATGTACGTGCGCCCGTACAGCTGCTTCTCCTTCCAGACACCGTAGCGCTCAGCCACGGCATGGTCCTCATCCGCGAGGAGCGTGAAGGGGAGGTCGTACTTCGCGCGGAACTTCGCGTGGCGCTTCGCCGGGTCGGGGCTGACGCCGAGGATCACGGCGCCGGACTTCCGGAAGCGCGGCATGGCGTCGCGGAAGGAGCAGGCCTGCGTGGTGCAGGTGGTGGTGTCGTCCTTCGGGTAGAAGTACAGCACGACCACCTGGCCGCGCAGCGCCCGCAGCGACAGCGTCTCGCCGGTGTCGGTGGGCAGGGTGAACGCGGGGGCGACGCGGCCGATGGTGGGCATCAGGAGGAGGGTGCGACGTGAGTCGGTGAAGCCGCGCGCGGCGCGGTGCGCCAGCGCCCTACGCCCGCACCTGCCCCGTGTGCAGCGCCTCGCCACCCATCACCACCGCCATGATCGCCTTCTGCACGTGCAGGCGGTTCTCGGCCTCGTCCCAGACGCGGCTCTGCGGGCCGTCGATCACGCCGGCACTCACCTCCTCGCCACGGTGTGCGGGCAGGCAGTGCAGGAAGATCGCGTCCTTCGCCGCCACCGCCATCACCGACTCGTCCACGATCATCCCCGCGAACGCCCTGACCCGCGCCTCGTGCTGCGCCTCCTGGCCCATCGACGCCCAGACGTCGGTGGTGATCACCGTGGCACCGTTCGCCGCCTCGCGCGGATCCCGCACCAGCGCCACCTCGGTCATCTTCTGCGCCCGCGCCAGCAGCACGGGATCGGGATCGTAGCCCTCGGGACAGGCCAGCCGCAGTGCGAACCCGAACGACGCCGCGGCGTCGATCCAGGAGTTCGCCATGTTGTTGCCGTCGCCGATCCACGCCACCACCTGCTTCCGCTCGTCGTTCAGGTGCTGGCGCACCGTCAGCACGTCGGCCAGCACCTGGCAGGGGTGCTGCAGGTCCGTGAGGCCGTTGATCACCGGCACCTGCGCATGCTTGGCGAGGTTCATCACGTCGTCATGCGCGAAGGTGCGGATCATGATCCCGTCCACGTAGCGCGTCAGCACCTGCGCCGTGTCGCTGAGCGGCTCGCCGCGGCCGAGCTGCACGTCGCGGTCGGAGAGGAACAGGGCGTGGCCGCCGAGCTGGAAGGTGCCCACCTCGAACGAGACGCGGGTGCGCGTGGACGACTTCATGAAGAGCATCGCCAGCGTCTTGCCGCGGAGCGGGCGGCGGTCGTACGCGCCGCGGCGCATCCGGTCCGCCAGGCGCAGCAGTGCGTCGAGTTCGTAGCGGTCGAAATCGGGGATCGCGAGGAAGTCGCGGTGTGGACGCTCGACGGACATGGCAGCAGCAGCGGGAGGCGGCGCAGCGGGTTCCCGACCGGGGAACCGGAAAGCAGATGAACCTAGTGGCCGGCGCCCCAGCGTCAACAAAAAACGGGTGTGACGCGCTGCGTTCAGAGGATGTAGCGCCGCAGGTCCTCGTCCTGGCTCACCGCCTCGAGGCGCGTGCGCACCATCGTTGCGTCCACCACGATCCCCTCGCCACCCGCCTCCGGCAGCCCGAACAGGAGGTCCTCGAGCAGCGTGGTCATCACCGTGTGGAGCCGGCGCGCGCCGATGTTCTCCATGCGCGCGTTGCACACCGTCGCGACCCGCGCCAGCTCGGCGATGCCGTCGGGTGCGAAGGCCAGCGTCGCTCCCTCGGCGGCGACCAGCGCCGCGTACTGCCGCGTCAGGGCATGCTCGGGCTCCGTCATGATGCGCACGAAGTCCGACTCGGTGAGCGGCAGCAGCTCCACCCGGATCGGGAAGCGCCCCTGCAACTCCGGGATCAGGTCACTCGGCTTGGCCACGTGAAACGCGCCGGCGGCGATGAAGAGCACATGGTCTGTGCGCACCATGCCGTACTTGGTGCTCACCGTCGATCCTTCCACGATCGGCAGCAGGTCGCGCTGCACCCCCTCGCGCGACACGTCGGGGCCACCCTGCCCGCCGCGCTGGCCGGCGATCTTGTCGATCTCGTCGAGGAAGACGATGCCCGTCTCCTCGGTGCGCTCGATCGCCTCGGCGATGATCTCGTCGCGGTCCAGCATCCGGTCGAACTCCTGCGCCTGCAGCACGCGGCGCGCCTCCGACACCGGCATGCTCCGCTTGCGGGTGCGCTTCGGCAGCACGTCCTTCATCATCTCCTGGAACTGCTCCATGCCCTCGGCCGCGCCGGGTTGCGCCGTCATCCCGAACATCGGCGCGGTGGTGACGGGCACGTCGAGGTCCACCGTGCGCGCCTCGAGCTCGCCGGCGCGCAGCAGCGCCCGCAGCTTCTCACGGGTGCGCTGGTGGCGCTCCTGTTCCACGTCGCTGACCGGGGCGGTGGTGGCGGCCCCCTGCGCGCCGACGAGGAAGATGCTTGGCGGTGCGGCGTCCGCCGCCGGCGTCGCGGTGCCGCCGGCCGCTGGCGTGGGGGCGGGGGCGGGAGCCGGCAGCAACGCATTCAGCAACCGCTCCTCCACGCGCCCCGCCGCATCGGCGGTGATCTCCTGTTCGCGCTCGGAGCGCACGAGGTCCATCGCGTTCTCCACCAGATCGCGCACCATCGACTCCACGTCGCGCCCGACGTAGCCGACCTCGGTGAACTTCGACGCCTCCACCTTCACGAACGGTGCCGACGCGAGGCGCGACACGCGGCGCGCGATTTCCGTCTTGCCGCACCCCGTGGGCCCGATGAGGATGATGTTGTTCGGGCTGATCTCGGGGCGGATCGCGGGGTCGGTGTGCTGGCGGCGCCAGCGGTTGCGGAGCGCGATCGCCACCGCCTTCTTCGCCGCCGACTGCCCGATGATGTAGCGATCCAGCTCGGCGACGATGCGCGTGGGCGTGAGGTCGGCGAGGCGCGCGAGCGCGCGGGCGGTGCGCGGCGACGGCATCGGTCAGGCGGTGGGTTCGAGGATGGTGATGTTGTCGTTGGTGTACACGCAGATCTCCGAGGCGATCCGCATCCCGTGCTCGACGATCTCGCGGGCGCCCATGTCCGTGTGGCGGGCCAGGGCGCGCGCCGCCGAGAGGGCGTACATGCCGCCGGAGCCGATCGCCATGATGCCGTCGTCCGACTCGATCACGTCCCCGTTGCCGCTGATGGTGAAGAGGGACTCGCGGTCGCCGACGATCAGCAGCGCCTCGAGGCGGCGCAGGACGCGGTCACTGCGCCAGTCCTTCGCCAGCTCGACGACGGCCTTGGGCAGGTTCTCGCCGTAGCGCTCCAGCTTCTCCTCGAACTTCTCGAAGAGCGTGAACGCATCGGCGGCGGCGCCAGCGAACCCGGCCACCAGCTTGCCGTTGCCCAGGCGCCGCACCTTCCGCGCGGTGGCCTTGGCGATGGTCTGTCCCATGGAGACCTGGCCGTCGCCGCCGATGGCGACCTGCCCATTGCGGCGGACGGCGAGGATGGTCGTGGCGTGAAAGACCGGCATCTGGTCAGGCATGCCAGAATATCGCCGCCGGCCGTGGCGGGGGACAGTCAGGCGGGCGCGCCGCGGTTCGAGATCCCCGTCCCCTTGAACGCAAGATCCCCGTCCCCTTGAACGCACCCCCGTTCGAGATCCCCGTCCCCTTGAACGCAAGATCTCCGTCCCCTTGAACGCACCCCCGTTCAAGATCCCCGTCCCCTTGACATGATTTTCACGCCCGCGGGTGCGCCTTGGCATACGCCGCCTTCAGCCGCTCCACGCTCGTGTGCGTGTAGATCTGCGTCGTGCTCACGCTCGCGTGCCCCAGCAACTCCTGCACCGCCCGCAGCTCCGCCCCCGCATCCAGCAGGTGCGTCGCGAAGGTGTGCCGCAGCGCGTGCACGCTCGCCCCGTCCGGTGCATCCACCAGCGCCAGCAGCCCGGTCATCGCGAGCTGGATCCCGCGCCGCGACAACCGGCGACCGCGCGGGTTCAGGAACCACGCCGCCCGGTCCGCCTTCGACCCGATCGCGTGGATCAGCTCCTCACGACGCGACTCGTAGTTGATCAGCGCCAGCCGCGCCGGTCCCCCGAACGGGATGATCCGCTCCTTCCGCCCCTTGCCGCGCACCTTCACCCGCAGCGACACGAAGTCGATGTCGCCACGATCCAGCCCATGCATCTCCGACAGGCGCATCCCGGTGGCGTAGAACAACTCCAGCATCGCAAGGTTGCGCACGTCGTTGTACAGCCCGCCCTGCGCCCGCGTGCCCGCGGCGTCGAGCAGCACCTGCATCGTGCCGGTGTCGAGGTGCGCCGGCAGGTGCCGCCCGATCTTGGGCGTCCGCACGCTGCGCGCGGGATTGGCCGTCACGTGCTCGTCGCGGTGCAGGTAACCGTAGAACCCCCGCACCGCCGACAGCGTGCGCGCCACCGACCGGCGCTCCAGTCCCTGCCGCGACAGGAAGCCGAGGAACGCCCGGATGGTGTTGCGGTCGACCGTGCCCCAGTCCCACTGCGCCCCCTGCGCCCGCGCCCCAAGGAACGTCGTGAAGCGTGCGAGGTCGGCGGTGTACGCGGTCACGGTGTGCGGCGAGACCTGCCGCTCCTTCGCGAGGTAGGCGAGCCACTCCGCCACCAGCGGTGGCGTGAACGGCCCGTCGTCGGCGCGCGGCGGTGGCGGCGCGGCCGCGCCCGCCCGACGCACCCCCGCCCGCCGCACCGCCATCAGACCGCCAGCCCCGCCAGCGCGTGCGACGCGATCCACGCCGCCTGGTCGGCCAGCGCCCGGGTCGCCATCGCCTGCTTGCGATCCATCTTGTCGCGCGGTGGGTTCACCAGCGCGTCCACCAGCCCGTAGTTCGCATTCATCGGCTGGAAGTGCCGCGGGTCGGCCTCGCGCAGGTAGCGGTACAGCGCCCCCAGCATCGTGGTCGGCGGCGGGAGCAGCGGCGCGTCGCCGGCCAGGATGCGCGCGAGGTTGATTCCCGCCAGCAGGCCTGTGGCACTGCTCTCGGTGTACCCCTCCACCCCCGTGAGCTGGCCCGCGAACATCACCGTCGGCGCATCCCGCAGCGACAGGTGCGGCGACAGTGACGCCGGCGCGTTGAGATACGTGTTCCGGTGGATGCTGCCATAGCGCAGGAACTCGGCCTCCGCGAGGCCGGGGACCATCCGGAAGACGCGCTGCTGCTCGCTGATGCGCAGCCGCGTCTGGAAGCCCACGAGGTTCCACATGCGGCCGGCCCGGTCCTCCTGGCGCAACTGCAGCACCGCCCACGGCCGCCGCCCGGTGCGCGGGTCCCGCAAGCCGATCGGCTTCATCGGCCCGAAGCGCAGCGTCTCGCGCCCGCGCTTCACCATCTCCTCGGCCGGCATGCACCCCTCGAAGTACGGGACCGCATCGAACTCGTGTGCCGTGAACTGGTCGCCCGCCGCGAGCGCATCGATGAACGCCTCGTACTCCGCCTTGTCGAAGGGCGCGTTCAGGTACGCCCCCTCGTCGGCGGCGTCCGACATCGTCTCCTTGTTCCAGCGGCTGGCCCGGAACAGCAATGCATGGTCGAGCGACTCGTCGCTCACCACCGGTGCGATGGAGTCGTAGAACGCCAGCGACGCCACGCCCAGCCGCGCGCGGATGGCCCCGGCCAGCGCGTCCGACGTCAGCGGGCCGGTGGCGACGATGCCGACCTCCGGCAGGTCGGTCACCTCGCCCGTCACCACGGTGATGTTGGCGTGCGCCCGCACGCGCGCATCGAGGGCGGCGGCAAAGACCTCGCGATCCACCGCCAGCGCCGACCCGCCCGGCACCCGCGCCTGGTCGGCGGCCCACAGCACCACGCTGCCGAGCGCGCGCATCTCCGCCTTCAGCAGGCCATGGGCGTTCGCCGTCTCGGTGCTCTTGAAGGTGTTGCTGCACACCAGCTCACCGAGCCGGTCGGTCTTGTGCGCCGCGGTGCCGCGCGCAGGACGCATCTCGTGCAGCACCACCGCGTGGCCACGCTCCGCGAGCTGGAAGGCCGACTCGCACCCGGCCAGCCCGCCCCCCACGACGTGGATCGCCGCCATGCTCACGCCTTCGCGCGCGCGGTCTTCTTGCGGGCGGGCTTCTTCTTCACGATCGGCCGGCCGGCCTTGGCCTCCAGCAGCTGCACCGCCTGTGCCATGGTCACGGCATCCGGCTTCACGTCGTTCGGCAGCGTCGCGCGGATCGGCTTCTGCTTCCGGTCACTCGTGTTCGGGCCAAGCTGCACGTACGGGCCGTAGCGGCCATCGAACACCAGCACGGCGCGCCCGTCCTCGGGATGTGCGCCGAGCTCACGCAGCGGCGTGACGACGCTGGTGGACTGTCCGCGCCGGCCCTTCGGCTGGTTGAGCAGCTCCACCGCCCGCGCGAGGTCGATCGTGAGCACGTCATCGGCGGCGGGAATGCTGCGGAAGTCGTCCTTGCCCGCCTCCCCGCCCTTCACGTGCACCACGAACGGCCCGAACCGCCCCAGGCTGGCGCGGATCGCGTGGCCCGTCACCGGGTGCGCGCCGAGGGTGCGCGGGAGCGAGACCAGCCCCTTCGCGATCTCGAGCGTGATGTTCTCCGGCGTCACCCCCTTCGGCAGCGAGGTGCGCTTCGGCTTGACCTTGCTCCCCTCGACGACGTCCCCGAGCTGCACGTACGGGCCGTACTCACCACGCATCATGTAGATCGGCACCCCGTCCCCGTCGGTGCCGATCACCGGCGGCCCCTCCTGGCGCGTGCGGAGCAGCTCCTGCACCAGCGCATCGGTCAGGTCGCCCGGCGCCATGTCGTTCGGCAGCGAGGCGCGCAGCGGCGTGCCGTCCTCCATCACCTCCACGTACGGGCCGTAGCGCCCGATGCGGATCTCGGCGTTCACGCCGTCGAGCTGCACGCGGCGTGCGCCACCCGCCTCCTTCTTCAGCGCGGCGGCACTCTGCTCCACCATCGGCTTGAGGCCGGGATGGGTCGTGTCGCCGAAGAAGAACTGCTTCAGGTACGAGAGCTGGTCCTGCTCCCCGCTCGCGATGTCGTCGAGCTGCGACTCCATCTTCGCCGTGAACTGCGTGTCGACGAGCGACGTGATGCGCTCTTCGAGCAGCGCGGTGACGGCGAACGCGGTGAAGGTCGGCACCAGCGCCTTGCCATCCTGGCGCACGTAGCCACGGTGCTGGATGGTGTCCATGATCGACGCGTAGGTGCTGGGGCGCCCGATGCCCAGCTCCTCCAGCGCCTTCACCAGCGAGGCCTCGGTGTAGCGCGCCGGCGGCTGCGTCTCGTGCTTCAGCGCGTCGAGCGACAGGCACGCGGGTGTGTCGCCCGGCTCGAGCGCGGGCAGCACGACTTCCTTGTCATCCAGCGCCGCCTCGGGATCATCCGATCCTTCCACGTAGGCGCGGATGAAGCCCGCGAAGTCGATGCGCTTGCCGCTGGCACGAAACTCGGCGTTGTCGGCGGCGATGGTGACCACCATGCGCGTCTGCTTCGAGTCGGGCATCTGGCTGGCGACGGTGCGCTTCCAGATCAGGTCATAGAGCTTGTACTCGCGGCCCGACAATCCCGTCTCGTCCGGCGACTTGAAGCGTTCGCCCGAGGGACGGATGGCTTCGTGCGCTTCCTGCGCGTTGGCCGACTTGTTGGCGTAGAAGCGCGGCTTCTCCGGCACGTACTCCGGCCCGAACTCGCGGGCGCAGGCGCGCGCCGCGTCGATGGCCTGCGCCGACAGCGAGACGGAATCGGTGCGCATGTAGGTGATGAAGCCGCGCTCGTACAGGTCCTGCGCCACACGCATCGCCTCGCGCGCGCCGAGGCCCAGCTTGCGGTTGGCCTCCTGCTGCAGCGTGGAGGTCGTGAACGGCGGCGAGGGGCGGGTGGTGAACGGCTCCTCGGTGCGATCGGTGACCTTCCACGTCACACCCTTCAGGCGCGCCACCAGCGCGGTGCCCGCGGCCTCGTCCAGCAGCACGAGATCCTTCGCGCTGGCGCCATCGGCACCGGTGAGGCGACCGGTCGTCTTGTCGAAGTCGCGACCGGTCGCAATACGCTTGCCGCCGACCGTGACCAGCTTCGCCTCGAACTGCGCCGACTCGTGCTCGAGCTGCGCCACCAGGTCCCACCAGGTGCCGCTGCGGAAGGCGCGACGCTCGCGCTCACGCACGACGACGAGCTTCACGGCGACGCTCTGCACGCGGCCGGCCGAGAGGCGCGGGGCCACCGTGGTCCAGAGCAGCGGGGAGACGGTGTAGCCCGTGAGGCGGTCGATGATGCGACGTGCCTCCTGCGCCTTGACGAGGTTCTCGTCCACGTCGCGCGTCTCGTCCAGCGCGTGCAGGATGGCACGCTCGGTGATCTCGTGGAACACCATGCGCCGCACCGGCACCTTCGGCTTCAGCTCCTGCAGCAGGTGCCAGGAGATGCTCTCCCCCTCTCGGTCCTCGTCGGTCGCGAGGTAGAGGCGGTCCACGTCCTTGAGCGCGGCGCGGATCTCCGTCAGCACCTTCCGCGAGCCGCCGGGCACGACATAGAGCGGGGCGAAGTCGTTGTCGACGTCCACCCCGATGCGGGCCCAGGCGTCCTTCTTGTACTTCTCCGGGATCTCGCTGGCGTTCTGGGGCAGGTCGCGGACGTGGCCCACCGAGGCCAGGACCTTGTAGCCCGAGGGGAGGAAGCGGCTGATGGTGCGCGCCTTGGTGGGCGACTCCACGATCACCAACGTGCGTCCCGTGCCGGCACCGGCACCGGCCGCCGCGCGTCGCGAGGCGGTCCCGGCCACCGCGGCTGCGGTCCGGGTGGCCGCCGTCCGGGCCGCGGTCGTCTTCGACGCGGTCTTCTTCGCCGCGGACTTCCGGGCGGGGGTCTTCGAGGTCGAACCAGCCATCAGTGTGTACGGAATTGCAGGAAGAAGGCGAGCCGGATGCAGGCTCGCACGAACTGTCAGTGGACGGTCATCGGCTCGGGTCCGGCGCCGTGATCATCCAGTCCAGCGCCCTCGAGCAGCGAGCGCACGTCGTCGAGGGCGATCCGGCCGTCGATGTGTGCCAGCGCCCTGTCGATCACCTGCTCCAGCTCCGCGGGGCTCAGGAACCCGGCTCCGGTCAGGGAGAGGAGGTGGCCCCACGCCTCGGTCGAGAACCGGCCGCGCTCATGCGGGCCCAGTACGCGAACACTCATTGTTCCACCTCCAGGATGCTGCGCCACGCGAGTGTCGGCATCCCCGGCGGGTCAGCCACTGCGGCATACTATAACGTCGTGTGATTGGTACACCGTCGGCACCGGAAGGCTGCGGCGGTCAGGCGCCGGCCACGGACCGCGGGACGGGGAGGCCGAACCTATCGCCCGGTGGCCGGGGTGGCAAGCGCCGCGATCTCCGACACAACTCCTTGCCAATCAAGGACTTCCGTGTCGATGACCGCATCCGCGGTGGCGTAGCGTGCCTCCCGCTGCCGCAGCAGGGCCTCGAGCCGCGCCACGGGATCACCCTCCGCCAGCAGCGGCCGGAGCCCGACGCGGCCCCCCATCCGGCGCACCGCGACCCGCGGGCTGACCTTCAGCCAGATGATCGTGGCCGCCGGCTTGACGAGCGCGACGTTGGCCGGATCGAGCACCCAGCCGCCGCCCGGGGCTACGATGCTGGCGGGCTCGAGTGAGAGCGCGGCCGTCGCCAGTCGTTCCCGTGAGCGGAACGCCGCCTCACCCTCCAGCCGGAAGATCTCCGGCACCGACCGGCCGGCGAGGTGGGCCACCCGCTTGTCGAGGTCGATGAACGGGCGCTGCATGTGGCGGGCGGCGTGGCGGCCGTGGGTGGTCTTCCCCGCCCCGGGCAGGCCCACCAGGACGAGGTGCGCCGGCCGCACCAGGGCGGCGCCAGCGTCCGCCTCCGACTCCGCCTCGCCGCCGGTCACCCCAGGCGCTGCGCCACATGCGCGAGATACGCGTCGTAATTGCGCCGCATCTCCCCCAGCGAGTCGCCGCCGAACTTCTCGAGCATCGCATCGGCCAGCACCAGCGCCAGCATCGCCTCGGCGATCACCCCCATCGCCGGCACCGCCGTCACGTCACTGCGCTCCACCACCGCCGCCGCAACTTCCGATGTCGTGGTGTCGATCGTCTGCAGCGGCGTCATCAGCGTCGCGATCGGCTTCATCGCCACGCGCACCACCACCGGTTCGCCGTTGGTCATGCCGCCATCCAGCCCGCCGGCGCGGTTGCTGGTACGCTGCACGTTGCCGGCGAGGGTGCGACCGGGGGCGATCGCGATCGCGTCGTGCACCGACGCCCCGCTCTGCCGCGCCGACTCGAACCCCATGCCGAGTTCCACGCCCTTGACGGCGGGGATCGAGAGCATGGCCTGGCCCACGCGGCCGTCCAGCTTGCGATCCCAGCTCACGTGTGAGCCCAGCCCCACCGGCAGCCCGCGCGCGACGATCTCGCAGATGCCGCCGAGCGTGTCGCCCTCGGCCTTCGCCTGGTCGATGCGGGCGATGATGCGTGCCTCGGCCTCGGGATCGAGGGTGCGCACCGGGCTGGCGTCGGCAACGGCGTTCAGGTCGTCCGGCAGCGGCATCGGTGCGGCGTCGATGCCGCCGAGGTGCACCAGGTGGCTGCCGACGGTGATGCCGAACGCCTTCAGCAGTGCGCGGGCGATGGCGGCGCCGGCCACGCGGGCGGTGGTCTCGCGGGCCGAGGCGCGTTCGAGGATGTCACGGGCGTCCTCGCGGTCGTACTTCAGCACGCCCGTCAGGTCGGCGTGTCCCGGGCGCGGCCGGGTGACGGCGCGCTTCCGCATGCCGTCGGCATCCTCGTCGCGCGGGGCCGGGTCCATGATCTCGACCCAGTTCTTCCAGTCCCTGTTGCGGATCAGCATCGCGATCGGCGAGCCGAGGGTCTGGCCGGCGCGCACGCCGCTGAGGAACTCCACCTCGTCGCGTTCGATCTGCATGCGCCGCCCACGGCCGTAGCCCTGCTGGCGCCGGAACAGGTCGGCGTTGATGTCCGCGGCCAGGAGCGGGATGCCGGCCGGCATGCCCTCGACGGTGCAGACGAGGGCTGGCCCGTGGGACTCGCCGGCGGTGGTGAGGCGGAGGAGGCGCATTCACGAGAATCTATACACATAACGCCGACGTACGGCCCGCAGCGATGTCGAACCTATCGATCGCCTCTAAGACCCAACTACGCCAGCAGAGTCCGTGACCCCAGCGTCACCTAGCCTCTTGACCAACTCGGGGAGACTCGCCACAAACGTGAATCGATCGGACCGAACGTTCCGATTCCATTTCGCGCGACCTGATGTAGAACACTCTTGCTGGATAAGAGACCGCGTCCTTTTATCACAGAAGAACAAGTCAACATACGGAGCGAACGCTGCGTGCCCCACATCGAGAGGATCACTACTCTGTGAAGGCTTGTTCGAAATCCTCAGAGCTCGCTCATAGCACAGGATCGTCGCACACCCCGGCACTGCGTATGGATCGAACAACGTGAGCGCGCGCACAGCGCTGTCCTTCTTGGCGCTTCGCAGCTCACGAATCGGGTTCACCTCCAACAGGTGCCGCGTGTACATAAATATGCCGTGATGCCGCGGGATGTCGACTGGGGGCGCACCACGCAGTGCAGGTAGAGCCTTTACACCCAGGATTCTGTGCGCCTCTTTCGCGCTCAGATTTCGACGAGACGGTGCTTCTTTCGGGAAGGAAACCTCCCGGCCAGACTCAGCATACATCCGCTCCAAGTCCGCTATCTCCGCTTGCTTCCAATCGGGCGCCAGTGCCTCGTGCTCGTCCTCAAGAGCCATCAGTTCAGCCAATCGTTCGTTCCCAATGTGCGTGCCAATGCGGAGCGCCACAGGGTCGGTTCGACCACCGTCGGACGCATTGGCAGGGAGGTTACGAATCTCAGCTTGGATCTCACGTTGCCGGCGCCACCAGCGATAGTACCGCTGCTCCCCGCGCGCGACATTCCGAATGTCGCCAGTCCGCACTCGAAATCGAAAGAGCTTCTCACGCACGGCTTTCGATCCGTCTGGCCCGTTCGGGCTGGAATCGCCCGTCAGCACATTTCGCAAGTGCTGCTCCCACTCGAACCGCAAGACCCAGAACTCTCGCATTGGCATCCCAACGATGTCTGAGAACTCAGTCCACAGGTCGATTCTACGATCGAAATCAACCGCCTCACCGGCCTGCGAGCGTTCCGCGATATGCAGGCCAGAAAGCGCAAGCGAGCAGTTCGTCGCTCTCCAGCAATCGAAGAATTCGGCGTAAAGATGCGGATCGGCTGTCCGGGCACGTTCAAGCCAAGCAAAGTGCGACGTGTCTAAGTACACAAGCATCAGCTACCCCTCCATAGCGTCCGAGCCAAAGACGCACCGAGAGTGCGCAACCGGCGCTCATAGCACACGCGACTGCTATCAGTCCGATAACGACACAACCTGTAAGGCTACCCTTTCGTCAGAAGTCCGAGCACGCACAGTTAGCGTTGATGTCCGCGGCCAGGAGCGGGATGCCGGCCGGCATGCCCTCGACGGTGCAGACGAGGGCTGGCCCGTGGGACTCGCCGGCGGTGGTGAGGCGGAGGAGGCGGAGCATGGATCCCAAGCTACACGACCAGCGCCAACACACGACGGCCCGTCCGCCGGGAGGCGAACGGGCCGTCGGGGCCTGCGGGGCAGGACTCAGTTACACGTGGCTGCGTAGTCGGCCGGGTTCAGGTCCAGCACCACCACCCCGCGGGCGGTGGCACCGACGGCGACGATCCGGCTACCGCGGATGGCGGTCTTGAGCGGACCGATGATCGGGTCCTTGATCGCGATCACGCCCACCCGCTGGAAGCAGCGGGTGTCGAACACCTCCAGCACCGGTTCCCGCGCCGCGGCGAAGGAGAGCCGCGTGGCGAGCGTGCCGCCGGAGAGGTTGCTGCCCGGGGCATTCAGCGGGTGGAAGTCGAAGCCCGGGTTGCCGCCCTGCGTCTGCAGGAGGCCGTAGAGGCGCAGCGTGTTGTTGAACAGGTAGGTCGAGTCGGCGCGGATCGCGAACAGCTCACCATCGGCGCTCACGGCCACCCCGCGCACCGGCGAGTAGGCGTTGGCGATGAGGTCGGACACGTCGCTCGGCGGCGACACGCCGGCATCCACGACCGGGTCCTGCGAGGTGAAGTTCGTGACCTGGCCGGTGAGCGTGTCCGTGATCACCTGCTGCGACACGCGGCGCAGGCCGGCGTCGATGTCGTAGGTCAGCGTGCGGCTGCCCTTGGCCAGACCACCCTCACCGAAGATGGCCCGCTTGAAGTTCGCCGAGTTGCGGACGAAGGTCGTGTCGCGGAAGCCGATGTCGGCCATGGTGACCAGGAAGCCGGCGTCACGCGTGGCGAAGCCCGGCGCCTCCATGCGGATCGGGAACGGCAGCAGCGTGGAGTCGGAGCCGTAGGTGCCCGACCGGAATCGCACCACCTCGAGCGTGTCACCCTTGTTGTCGCGCAGGAAGGTGGCGTGCTCGAAGAACAGGTGCGACGAGCGGCGGGTGATGTTCTCCCAGCGGATCGTGCCCTTGTCGGCGAAGCCACCCGACTGGCCGCCGGTGGGCGTGGTCGAGAAGGCCACCGTGACCTCGCTGCACGAGGCGTTGCAGGTGGCGCCGACGTACTGCGGACGGTCGGAGAAGTCCACCACCGAGCGGGTGATGTTGCCGCCGGCCACCGAGATCTTGTAGGCGACGATGTTCGGGAGCAGGTAGCGCTCGTCCTCGAAGCCGCTGCCATCGCCGTTCAGGCGCACGAAGCTGAAGTTCGTGCCGCCGGAGTTGGCGATGATGAGCCGGTTCTGCACCGGGCCGAGCGGGCTGCCGCGGCCGGCCGGGAAGGGCGTGATGCCCCAGGGACGGGAGCCGACAGCGATCGGGGTGCGCTGGAAGTTCAGCGAGTCGAAGTTGAAGACCTCGAGCTGGTTGCGCTCGATGTTCGTGAGGTAGAGGCGCCCCGTCGGCTCGTGGAAGTAGCCGTCGGCCACCGCACCGCCGTTGGGCAGCACGCGGGTGGTGCCGGCGACGAGCGTGATGGTGTCCCGGGCGGTGGTGAGGGTGTCGTTCAGGCGGCCCTCGGTGTTGCGGGCGAACACCCGCAGCACGAGGCGCGTGGCAGCGCCCGCCACCGGCGCCGGCAGGTTCATGCGCAGCGTGACCGGCACCGAGGTCGGGCCGTTGACCACCGGCACCGAGTCGCGGCGCACGGCACCGCCGGCGAGGCTGCGGACGTCGTAGCCCACGAAGCCGATGCCGACCGGGTCCTGGGCCTCGACGAAGAGCGTGTCGGTGGATTCGACGCGGTCGGTGGTGCCGAACCGCGAGATCTTCGGGATGGTGGTGCCGCTGCCCGAGGTGAGCACCTCGACCGCCACCGGCGTGCCGGCGGTGCGCTGCCCGATGGAGTCCACGACGTACGGCACGACGCTGTAGAAGCCCGCCGTGGCGGTGGCCGGGATCGCGAAGCTGAGCGTGGTGGAGAGGCTGTCCTGCATCGGGCTGCTGAACGCGATGGAGTCGCCGGTGATGGCGGTGCCACCCGCGGGCGGCGTCACGTTGAAGCCCACGATGCGCACCTTGCGGGCGGTGCGGGCCGCGAAGCCGATCACGACACTGCGGCCGCGGACGGCCTGGGTGTTGTTCTGCGGGCTGGTGATGGTGACGAAGCCCGGCTGGCGGCTGCCGACGGCCATCACGGTGGTGTCGGGCTTCGACAGGTTGCCGTTGCCATCCTCCGCCTGCGTGATGAGCGTGACCTGCGAGCCGGGGGTGACGTTGCCCGGCACCGCCAGCGCGAACTCCTTGGAGTACGCGGTGACGGCGGCGCGGACGGTGTCGGCGACGGCCTGCCTGAACGCGCCATCGAGGCTGACGTTCACGTACTTGATGCCGAGGTTGTCGTTCGCCGTGACGGTGAAGGCGAAGACCGAGTCGGCGCTCGTGGCCCGCAGCACCGTCACGCTCGGGGCGGTGCGGTCGAGCGTCGATTCATCGACCGTGGGATTCCCGTCGCCGCAGGCGGCGAGCGAGGTGGCGAGCACCAGCGGGAGCCAGTGCAGCGCGCGCGAAACCAGCGTCGGTTCTGAGCGCATCATGTGGGTTATCGGCCGGGGTTGGGAGCCGGCGTGCGAGCGTCGCCGTCGTCCAGGATGTGCGGGGACACCAGGATCACGAGATCGCGCTTCTGCTCGTTCTTGCGGGTGGTGGAGAACAGGCGGCCGAGGTACGGCAGGTTCATCAGGAACGGCACGCCGCGGCGCGACTTGGTGACCTGCGTGATGGTGAGGCCGCCGATCACGGCGGTCTCGCCATCCGGCACCATCAGCGTGTTGTCGGCGCGCTGCTTGTCGAAGATGAAGCCGACATCGGAGCTGGCCAGCGACGCGGAGCTGTTCTCGGCGTGGATCGTCATCATGATCTGCCGGTTGTTCGTGATGCGCGGCGTGACCGAGAGCGAGATGCCGACTTCCTTGAGCTGCACGGTGGCGCGCGGGATGTTGATCTGGCCGGCGGCACCGCCGCCGGAGCCGGCACCGGCATCGAGCACGCGGATCGGGATCTCCTGGCCGACCAGGATCTCGGCCTTGCGGTTGTCCAGCGTCACCACCGTGGGCTCGGCCTGCACGTCGGCGAGCGACGACTCCTGCAAGGCCTGGATGAACGGGGTCAGCGAGTACTTCCCGACGGCGGCGCTGAAGATCAGGTTGAGCGCCGGGCTCGAGATGCTCGAGTTGGCGTTGGCGATGGCCGAGAGCGTCTTGCCGCCGAGGTCCACGCGGTCACCGATGACCGGCTGGAGCACCTCGCGGAACGCGTCCGGCACGCCGTCACCGTTGCGGTCGATCGGGATCTGCTGCACGACCTCCTGGCGCGGGATCACCGTGTTGAAGAACTGGCGGGCCGTGCCGATGTCGTAGGTGATGCCGATTTCCTGCAGGCTGCTGCGGTTGACGAAGATGATCTTCGCCTTGATCGCGACCTGCGGGGTGCGGCGGTCGATGGAGCGGACGTAGCTGATCACGTCCTCCATGCGGCTCTGCACCTCGCGGATCAGGAGCGAGTTGGTGGCGCTGTCGGCCTGCACGCTGCCGCGCACGACGCAGCCGGTGGGCACGGCGCCCGGCGTGGTGGCGCCGCCGCCGCCCGACCCCGGGCTGCCGGCACCCGGCAGGCAGTCACGGGTCAGGAGGCCGCGGACGGTGCCGGCGACCGAGCTGGCGTTCGCGTAGTTGATGCTCACGACCTGCGTCACGAGCGGCTCGAGGGACTGCTTGTCGAGCATGTTGCGGTAGGAGTCGACGATGATGATGCCATTCGGCTCCTCGCTGGCGGCCAGGCCCTGCGCGGTGAGGATGGCGGCGAGCGCCTCGTCCCACGGCTTGTCCTTGACGTCGGCGGTGATGCTGCCGGACACGTCCTTGCCGACCACGATGGTGCGGTTGGCGAACGAGGCGAAGGCGGCGATCACGTCGCGGATGTCGGCTTCCTGGTAGCTGACGGTGATGCGCGGCTTGGGCGGCTTGCCGTTGTTGGAGGCGGCGGTGCCGACGGTGGCCTGCACCGGCGTCTGGTACTGGACGCGCGACGGGGCATCGCCGGCCTCGGCGCGGCCGCTGCTGACGGTGGAGTCCATCACGGCGACGGCGGCCTCCCGCGGCGCGGCGGCGGCGCTGGCCACCGACTGCGACGGCATGGCGTCACCGGTGCTCCAGGCGGCGATCTCGGCGCCGGCCGGGAGCGCGACGCGCACCTCGGTGCCGCCGGAGACGGTGTAGCGCGCCGGCCCGTCGACGTCGATCACGACGCGGACGATGTCCGAGCGGTACTGCGACATGCGGATGTTCTGGACCGGGCCGCGCGGCTGGCCGTCGTACGACCGGCCGCCGATGGCGCCGAGCGTGGAGCCCGGCAGGTCGAGCACGATGCGGTTCGGGCCGGCGAGCGTGAAGGCCGAGCGCGCGACCGAGTCGGTGAGCGAGACGGCGACGTAGGTGCCGGCCGGGCTGGACTCGACGCGCACGCCCCTGACGAGCGCCTGCGCCTGCGTGGTGGTGGGGGCAACCGTCGTCGCGGCGAACACCGCGACCCCGGCTGCAGCGGCGCGGTACCAGCTGCGCTGCGGCGTAAAATCATGCATCCGGTTCATCATGGTGCCCTCGTCGGCGTGATGGTCCTGGTCGAATCACCCATTGCAATGCTTTCCTGTCGGCTGATGCCGAACTCGTCGATCGCGAACACCACGCGCCGCGGTTCGATGCTGGCCACGCGCATGCGTCCGAGCGGCTGCCCGACGCGCACGCGGTACTGCTCCTTCGTCTGGCGGTCGCGGAAGATCGCGACCGACTGTCCGCCGCCCCCGCGCGAGGCGATGGCGATGCCGACCAGGTTCAGGTCGGCGATGGTCGGCCGCAGCACGCCGGTGGTGGCGAGCGACACGAAGGGGTCGCGGCGTCCACCGGCGTCGTAGCTGAACACCTCGCGGCGGTAGGAGAGCTGCTCCTGCCGCGCCGCCGAGTCGCGTCGCGCGGCCTCGTTCACGGTCGGCCGGGTCGGCAGCTCGGCGCGGGCCACGACCTGCTGTGCCGCGAGTGGTGCGGCGGCGGCGAGCAGGGTCACGGCGAGGCGGCGCAGGGTGGCCGCGGTCCGGGTGCTGCGCATGCGGCGTGGGCTCATGGTGTGGTCCCCGCGCGGCGCGAGGTCGAGACGGGTTCCCCGCCGCGCGCGACGTAGGTCTCGATGTCGAACTCGGTCATGATCGGCGCCTCGGAGGCGGGCATGCGGCGGCGGCCCCCGGCGTTCTGGGTGGCGGTGCCGGCCCCGTCGGCGAGCTTCATCTTCAGCACCATCGGCGTGACGATGCGCGGCAGGCTGCCGATGTTGGTGAGGAACTCGGTCATGTTGTTGAAGCCGCCCTTCACCACCAGGCGGTAGCGGTGGGCGTCGTAGTTCTCGCCGCCGCCGGCGACGGGCTGCGGCTGCACGCTGGCGATGTCGAGGCCGACCTTGCGGGCGGAGTTCGACACCTGCTCGAGCAGCCCCGACACCTCGTTCACGGTCGGCACGAGCTGCCGCATCACGGCGAGGTTCTCGGCATACCGCGTGGCGTCCTCCTTGAGCTGCCGGAGGTTGCCGGCCTTCAGCTCGCTGGCGGCCTTCTGGTTGGCCGAGGCGAGGGCCTCGACGTGCGCGCCCTGCTCGGTGATCGTCTCCGACTTGGGCGTGAAGACGTACATGTAGAACAGGACGCTGATGCCGAGGGCCACGAGGATGACGGCCAGCAGGCTCTGTTCGCGCTTGGAGAATGAGTTCAGCATATCAGCGCACCGACAGGGTGATCGGGACCGTGGTGACCGCCGCGGGGTCGGGCTTCTGGTACTGCATGTCGAGCGTGAACTCGGTGACTTCGCGGTTGTCGATGAGCATCACGCTCGACTTGTTGATCGTGACGTTCTGCACGAACGGGGAGCTCTCGAGCACGCGCATGAAGCGCGTCAGGGCCTGGATGTCGACGGTGTTGCCGACGAGCTGGAAGGCGACCACCGGCTCGGCCGGTGCCTTGGCCTTCGCGCCGGCGCTGTCGGCCTTGGCCTTGGTGGTGTCACGCTGCGGCAGCACGGGGCGTGCGCTGAGCTGCGTGATCCCGGTGATCCAGGTGTAGGGCGGCAGGGCGCGGCTGATCTCGTCGAGGATGTGCGGCCAGACGTAGCGGCTCTGGTCGATCTCCTCGATGATGCCGAGCTGCGTGATGAGCGAGTCGCGGCGGGCGATGACGGCCTTGCGCTCGCCGATGACGCTGGAGAAGCGGGACGAGTCGGCGAGTTCCTGCTGGAGCCGCTCGTCGAGGCGCGTGATCTGGCGGTCCTGGTACCAGAACCCGCCGCCGACGCCGAGCACCGCGACGGCGACGGCGATGCCGGCGCCGGCGGCGATCATCGGGCGCGCCGGGATCGGCGCGCTGTCGTCCATGGCGAGCGGCTGTGCGTCCTTGGTGCCGCGGAACCGCGCGAGGAAGTCGAGCGCACCCGACTTCTTCTTGCGGTTCTTCTCACCGGGATTGAGGAGGTTGATCTCGATCATCGTCGGCGCCTCAGGCCACGTGGCGAAGGGCGAGCCCGACGGGCAGCACCAGGAGTGACGCCACCTCATCGGCGTTCACGTCGGCGAGCGCGCCATCGGCCACGGCCAGGTTGAGCAGCGGGTTCACGGGGCGGACGGGGATGCGGAGCAGCCCGGCGAGGCGTTCGGCGAGGCCGGAGACGCGGGCACCACCGCCGGCGATGTAGACCTCGCGGATGGGCCGGACGGTGCGCGAGAGCGACTGGGCGACGGTGGCCGTGCGCTCGATCTCCTTCGCCAGCTCCTCACCTCGGCGCTGCACGACGTTGTCGAGCGCCGGCGTGGTGGTGGCGGCGACGAGGGCCGAGTCGGCGTCGTCGGCGGTCATGCGGGCATCACGCTGGAGGTCCTCGCGCAGGCGCCGCACGCCGACGGTGTTGTCGCGGGTCAGGATCGGCACGCCGTCGTCCAGCACGCTGACGTTGCACACGTCGTTGCCGATGTTGACGAGGGCGACGGTGCCGCGCATGGCGTCGGGATGGTTGAACTCGAAGGCGTTGTGGAGCGCGAAGGCCTCGACGTCGACCACCTTCGGGTCGATGCCGGCGTCGCGCAGGAGCTGCACGCGGGCGTCGATGAGGTCGCGCTTGGCCACCGCCATCAGGACCGACACCTCGTCGGAATCCCCGTCGGGATCCAGCACCTGGTAGTCGAGCGAGATGGCGCTGGTGTCGAAGGGCACGATCTGCTCGGCCTCCCACTGCATGGCCTCGCGCAGCTCGCCCATCTTGCCGCGGTCGAGCATGACCTTGCGCACGATCACGTTGCCGCCACCGACGGCGGCCACGACATGGGCGCCCTTGGTGTCGGCCGCAGCGGCCGCGAGGGCGTTCTGGACGGCGAGGATGACCAGCGCGTGGTCCATGACCTCGCCCTCGACGATGGCATCGGCGGGGACGGGCTCGACCACGACGCGCTGGAGTTCGGGGAGGCCCTTGCCGTGGTCGATCACGGCAATCTTGACGAGGCCGGAGCCGATATCGAGGCCGATCGTGACCTTACGTCGCTTGAAGAACGCCATCGGATTTGGGGCCGGATGTGACGAGACCCGTACAGGGTCACCGGGGTGGACGGTGAGCATGGCGACGGAACACGACACGATGTCCCGCGATGCCTTCGACAGGTGGGTCGAATTGCACACAGGGAACGAATGGCGCGCGAATAGGTAACGGCGGCGGTGCCGTGGGCACCGCTCCTGGCGCGCGTCCCGGCAGTGGGTGAGGCCCGCGTGCGCCGCACCGTCGGCCGCGACGGGGTCAGAACAGGCGAAACGGGGTGCGGCCGTGTGCACTGGCCGGCGCCGTGACGCGCTCCACCGCGTGCCGGATCGCACACGCGTCGTACCGGACCCGGTCAGCCGCGCCGAGTCCTGAGTGTCCGCCGTACGCGTCACCGGAGATGGTGGCACCGCGGACGTCGAGCCTGCCGCCGGCGGTCCGGACGGTCCCGCGTACGATGAGCACTCCTGTCAGTCGAAGGTCGGCCTCGACGGAGAGATCTGTATCGAGCACGACCATTCCCGCGATTCGTAACGGCACCCGGATCCGGCCCCCGGTCAGCCGGAACGCCCCCGACATTGGCGCCCGCACGGTGTCGGGGTCCAACAGCGGCAACACCAGCCGGGCCATGGCCGAATCCGGGTAGGGGGCGGTGGCCTGGCCCACGGGGAGCAGGCCGTCGCGGCAGCTCAGCTCCGCCGGAGCCGGCGGGGGCACGTCCACCACCGCGCCCGCCACCACGAGCCACGGTGAGCTCCCGGTGAGGGCCGCCTCCGGCATCGGCAGCGGGCTCACCAGCGGGACGAGCACCCGGTGGTCGGCGCGAGACATGACCCCACGCGCACCGCTGGCACCGGAACCGGTGCCGCGCACCACCAGCGCCGCCCAGCCGGTGCGCCCGACGGTGGCTCGCCACCGGGTGCGCCGTCCGCTGCCCTGGCCGGCGACCATGCTGCTCCCTGGCGTCGGCAGCGAGTCCCGCCAGTCGCCGCGCTCCACGGCCGCGAGGCCCACGAGGAGTGCCGAATCCGCTGCGCCGGCGGTGGCGGGGACGGCGGTGGCCATGGCGTCGGTTCGCGCGGCGCCAGCGGCGGTCCGCCAGAGCGCGAGCGTGGCCAGGCCGGCCATCGCCGCGATCACGATCACGACGAGCAGCGCGGTGCCGTCCCGGCGGCGGTCAGGGCGTCGCGACATGGATCCTCACGGAGTCGGTGAACGTGCCGAGGCGTGCGTGGCGCGCAGTGCGCAGCACCGCGACGACGGCGGCCGTCCGGGCGTAGAGGGTGTCCGTGATGGCGGCACCGGCGGCGTCGATGGCACGGACCTCGAACCCGGCGCCGCCGCGCGCGCCGGCTGCGGCGAGCGGTGCGACCAGCGGCTGCGGCACGCTGAATCGGTTGCGTGCGGCATCCCAGATGGCGAGGGCCAGTGACCAGCTGCCGTCGCCGCTGCGAAGCAGCGACCACCGCTCGCGCTGGAGGACGCGGATCAGCGCACCTGGGCGGACCGACGCCGGCGCGTGATCGAGCACCAGGCGCTGCGAGGCGCGGTCCGTGGTGTGGGCGGCGCTGTCGCCACAGGCGCCAGCCGCCGCCGCCACGGTGAGGATGCGTGCGTCCGTCCACTCACCGGCGCCATCGCGCCAGATGCGCACGCGGTCATCCGGCGTCACCGCGCGCGGCAGCGACCCGGCCCACGGCAGCGAATCGTGTGCGGTGGCGATCGTGAGCGTGTCGTGCCGGATGCGACAGACGGTGACGACGCCGATGGTGTGCAGCAGCTCCAGCGCCGTGTCGCGCGCGACGCGGAGGTCGCCGCGCGCAACCTGCGCGCCGGCGACGTGGCGCCGGAGCGTCTCGAGAGCATCGAGGGTGGCGCTGGTGCGCGCGCTGCGCACCGCCGTGGCCGCCTGCACCGTGAGCAGCCGTTGCGACGTCATCGCGCCGATGGCGAGGACGAGTGCGAAGAGCGTGAGCGAGACGATGATCTCGACCAGCGTCATGCCGCGCCGATCGCGGCGCCCCGGTGCGTGCGTGGCCATCACCGGCACCAGGCGTCGCGATGGAGCGTGACGCTGTCGGCGGCCACCGGCAGCACCGAGACGGCATCGTGCACGGCGGCGCCGTGGCGCCGGCGTGCCTGCCGCACCACCCACCGACGCTCGCGCGGCAACGGTGGGACGGCAATGCTGTCGCAGTCGAGCGCCTCGAGTGTGGCGAGCCCGAGTTCCGCGCGCTGAACCGCCAGGCGATGCGCGTCTCGCAGGGTGATGGCGCGGAGCGCGCCGGCGGCGGCGGTGAGGGACCAGGCGGCGGTGGCCGCGAGGACCACCAGTGCGACGAGCACTTCCGCCAGCGACATGCCAGCGCGCCGCATGCCCGCCGGGCCGCGGCGGATGGCGTGGCGGCGTGGCCGCGGGGTGTGGTGGGTGTCCATGATGCGCTCCGGTTGCGGATGCGCCCACGGTATCTGTGTCGTTCGGGAGCCACCTAGCCGGATTCCTGCATGCCGGCGCGAACGTGTGCGGGCCGGCGGCGGTGCCGCAGCGTCAGCCGCCGGCGATCGGGAGCAACAGGTGCACGGCGGTGCCTCCCTCACGCGAGCCGTCGATCCACACCGTGCCTTTCGCCTCCTCGACGGTGCGACGGATGGTGGCGAGCGCCACGCCGGTGGGATCGCCGGGGCGGCTCACCGCGAAGGCGTCGAACGCGCGCCGCTGTTCCTCGGTGGTTGGTGCCGCGCCGCCGTCGCCGATCACGATCGAGAGCACCTCGACACCGGGCTGCGCACGCTGCACCCAGCTCCGCAGCGAGCCGTCGGACGCACGCGGCACGATCGTCAGCCGCGAGTCGCCGGTGCGTCGCACGGGCGTCTCCTCGATGTTCGAGCGGAAGACGCGCGACACATGGATCGTCACCGGGCCGACGCCGGCCGTCTCCACGCGCGCCATCGTGAGCAGGTCGTGCAGGTGGCCACGGATGCGGACCCGATCCACGCGGACCGGCCCGCGGTCGGTGTCGAGCACGGCGTCGATCCGCGCCCCGCGCCCGTCTGCGTTCAGCGCCTCGACCACCTCTCGCACTTCCGAGACGAGGTCGGTGGGCACCGGCGCCGGCGGCACCGCCCCCGTGACGCGTCGCAGCGCACCCGTCAGCACCCGCACACGCTCGGCCACTGCAGGATCGACTGTGCCATCCACTGCCCCGTCGAGGCGTGCGGCGCAATCCGCACCGAATCGCAACAGCGCGGCAGCCTGCTCGCGCTCCGCCTCACGCAGCGCCGCGCGCGCGCCGGCATCCGCGTAGGCCGAGGCCAGCGGCATCAGCACCCCGTCATCAGCCACCTCCGCGAGCCCCGCGACGCCGTGCTCCTGCACGCGCGACTCCGCCAGCGCGGCCAGCGACGCCGCGTGGCGGCGCAGCCAGCGCTCGATCACCACCGAGAGGATCGCGACCAGTGCCACCGTCACCAGCGCGAGGGTGGCGCCGATCGTGACGGTGAGGAACTGCGTCGGCACCACGCGCGGCAGGAAGAAGACCACCGCGGCACCGGCGAGCAGCGTGAGCGCGATCGGCCAGGCGATCGCGTCCTGCAGGGCGCGGCGCTCCGGGAGGGTGCGGCTGGCGCGCGGGACGCGCGGAGGCATGGGAGGAGTCACGCGCGGAAACGTGAGCGACAATGCCCGGGGCGCAAGTCGAAGCGCGGCAATGGCCGATGCCGCGAACGACAGCGGCCCGGCTGCCGTGCAGGCAGCCGGGCCGACTCTGTCACACCGCTGCGCCTTACCAGCAGACCGGCGTGCCGCTCGGCGTGGTCGCGGGCATGCCCGTCGGGGGCGCTGCCGAGCCGTGATAGATGCCGCACTTCTGGGAGCCGGGGATGTTCACCACGCCGCTCCAGCCGGTGGTGGTGGCCACGAGCGTGAGGGCCGTGTTCCCGTTCGACGGCGTGAAGTTCATCTTGCCTGCCGCGCTGCCCGTGTCGCCGATGGCGGCGTAACGGTTCGAGTCGGCGTAGAAGCCTTCCTGCGACGTGGCGAGGTTGCGCATGTCGGCCAGTCCGGCCGAGCGCGAGGCGCGCTGCTTCGTGTTCGAGAACTTCGGGATCGCGACCGCGGCCAGGATGCCGATGATCACGACGACGATCAGAAGTTCGATGAGCGTGAAGCCCTGCTTCTGTGAGTGTCGCATGGGGGGTGCCGGAATTGGGTCAAGTCATGCCGCCCCCGGGAACTCCCGGTGCACGGCGTCTGGGGTCCTGTATGGCAAGGCACCAGCCAGCCCGTCCGCTGCATGCAAGCTGTTGATTCACAATGACTTGGGATCGGTACACCGGTGCCGCGCGCCGCGGATCCCGTTGGATCCTGCAACAGCTGACGCATTTCGCAGCGCGCCGCTCGGCGCCCTGATGCATCAGCCCGCGGCGCGCCGCTTCAGGCGCGGCGCGCGCGTCAGGCGTTTACCAGCAGACCGGCACACCGCTGAGGGTCGCCGCCGGCATGCCTGCAGGCATCGCAGCCGTCCCGCTGTAGATCCCGCACTGTTCGGCGCCGGGAATGTTCAGCAGACCGCTCCAGCCGCCCGAGGAGGCCACCAGCGTGAGCGTCGTGTTGCCGTGTGACGGCTGGAAGTTGAGGCGACCGGCCGCGGACCCGGTGTCGGCGACGACAGCGTATCGGCTGCTGTCGGAGAAGAACGCTTCCTGTGCGGTGGCAAGCTTGCGCAGGTCACCGATGCCGTTGGCGCGCCAGGCACGCTGCTTGGTGTTCGAGTACTTGACCATCGAGATCGCGGCGAGGACGCCGAGGATGACGATGACGACGAGCAGCTCGATGAGCGTGAAGCCCTTGAGTGATCGGAGTCGCATGGAGGTGGCGTGCGGGTGGAGGTAGTCACAGGGCGCGCGCCGTCGCAGGCCACGCACCGGATCCCTGCCATCCGTTTGCAAGCCGGCGGCCAGCCGGACCATACGAGGCAACTCGTTGCGTGACAACGAGTTCGGCGTGCATCGCGGCGTCGGTGCCCGGCATTGTGCGTTGCACGACACGAATAAGCGTGCAAATCGCACGAATTCGGCGGCGCCAGGCGTGGTGCGCCGTCACCAACGCAGCACGGCCCGGTGCGCATCGCGCACCGGGCCGTGAACCCTGCAGGTCTACGATCGCCGTGCGATTACCAGCAGACCGGGACGCCCGAGGGGTTCGTTGCCGGCATGCCCGTCGGACGGGCAGCGCTGCCTGAGAAGATGCCGCACTTCTGGCCACCGGGGATCGTCACCAGGCCGCTCCAGCCAGTGGTGGTGCCGACGAGCGTCAGGGCGGTGTTTCCGTTCGACGGCGTGAAGTTCATCTTGCCCGCGCCCGTGCCGGTGTCGCCGATCACGGCGTAGCGGTTCGAGTCGGCGAAGAAGCCTTCCTGCGCGGTGGCCAGGTTGCGCATGTCGGCGATGCCGGCCGAGCGCGAGGCGCGCTGCTTCGTGTTCGAGAACTTCGGGATCGCGACGGCGGCGAGGATGCCGATGATCACGACGACGATGAGGAGCTCGATCAGGGTGAAGCCCTTGCGGGTGTTCTGGCGCATTGGAGTGTGTCTCGTGTGATATGTTACGCGGCGGTGCGGACCGGGGTGGCTCGCAGGGTCGGGCCCCACTAGAGCAAGGGCGCTGCCACCAGAGCGGGCGTGGTCAAGTCCCTTTCCTGCAACGGGTTACGCACATACGACCGCCCCGGATCCACGCCTGATGTATTGCATGTTTGCAGCTTTCGTGCATTTCGCACGATCGGCAGGTCGGCACCGGCTTGGCGCGCAGACGCGGTCTTCACGATCGGTGTGAGACCACGCGCGCCGGAACGCACAGCGGCCCGGCGTGCCGAAGCACACCGGGCCGCAGGTGACGGGCGTGAGCCAGTCAGGTCAGGCGATTACCAGCAGACCGGGACGCCGTCCGGGTTGGTCGCCGGCATGCCCGTCGGGCGCGTCGCTGTACCGGAGAAGATGCCGCACTTCTGGCCGCCGGGGATCGTCACCAGGCCGCTCCAGCCGGTCGCCGAGGCGACGAGCGTCAGGGCCGTGTTTCCGTTCGACGGGGTGAAGTTCATCTTGCCTGCGCCCGTGCCGGTATCGCCGATGGCGGCGTAGCGGTTCGAGTCGGCGAAGAAGCCTTCCTGCGCGGTGGCCAGGTTACGCATGTCGGCGATGCCGGCCGAGCGCGAGGCGCGCTGCTTCGTGTTCGAGAAC
>JADZDM010000011.1 GCA_020851035.1 Gemmatimonadaceae bacterium
ACCGAGTCGGACGATCCGCTCGTGTCCCGGCTGTCCTGCCAAGGGCACCGCCGGGTAGCGATGATCGGTGGCGATAACCGCTGAACGCATCTAAGTGGGAAACGCCCCCCAAGATGAATTGTCCCTGATGCCTTGAGCATCCTGAAGGGCCGGAGGAGACGACTCCGTCGATAGGCCGCCCGTGGACGTGGAGCAATCCATTCCGAGCGCAGCGGTCCTAATCGCCCGTGCGGCTTGACTCCCATTACTGTGACCGTGCAACGCAAAAGAACGGTCACTTACGCAACTCCGGTTGCGTCGCCAATCGCGAAATCTGCGACTGTGGTTCCATAGACCTACGATCAACTGCCTTCATCACTTGACTTTGTACGCTGGCGACTAGAGCGTCGGGGCCACACCCGTTCCCATTCCGAACACGGTCGTTAAGCCCGACAGCGCCGATGGTACTCCGGCCGCGAGGTCGCGGGAGAGTAGGCCGTCGCCGGCACCTTGTGCGAAACCCCCGGTTGCTTCACGCAACCGGGGGTTTAGTGTGTTCATTATCCTCACCATGGCCGCCCGGCACCACGCGCCGCCTGCCACCCAGCCCACACCGCCAGGCCGCGACCCATGGATGCCCTCGACCACTCCACGATCCCCCCCACACCCACCGCCACGCGCGCCGGACACGTCGCACTCGTCGGCAAACCCAACGCCGGCAAGTCCACGCTCCTCAACCGGCTGCTCGGCCTCAAGCTCGCCATCACCAGCCCGAAGCCCCAGTCCACCCGCGTCTCGGCCGTCGGCATCGTTTCCACCGACGACTGCCAGATGATCCTGCTCGACACCCCGGGACTTCTCGACCCGAGCTACACGCTCCAGCGCAGCATGCTCGCCAGCGCCATCGCCTCCCTCAGGGATGCCGATGTCGCCGTCTACGTCCACGACGCCACCAACGGCCCGCCCCCCGCGCTCGAGACGCTCCTCCCACCCGGCACCCCGCTGCCCGCACGCCGCGTCACCTTCGCCAACAAGGGAGACCTGCTCAATGACGGCAACCGCGCCACCCTCGAGGCCATCCCCGGCGTCGTGGTCGGCTCGGCGGAACACGGGGACGGCGTCGATCGCCTCCTCGCGCAGGTCGCCGACATGCTCCCCCTCTCCCCGTTCCTCTACCCCGCGGACGAACTGAGCACGCAACCCGTCCGGTTCTTCGCGGCCGAGGCCATTCGGGAGTCGGCGCTGGCCATCCTGCATGAGGAAGTGCCGTACGGCATCTTCGTGGACATCGAGGAATTCCGCGAGAACCGGAAGCCGCACTACATCCGCGCCGTCCTCTACGTCGAGCGGGACAGCCAGAAGGGGATCGTCCTCGGCGCGAAGGGACGCACGATCCGGGAGATCGGCACCGCGTCCAGGATCCTCATCGAGAAACTTGTCGAGACCGCGGTGTACCTCGACCTGTGGGTGAAGGTCATGCCGGACTGGCGCAAGGACGCCGTGGCCCTTCGGCGCTTCGGATTCACCGTACCTCACGAGGGAGGCGCATGACCCCGACACGTCCGGCAGGTCAGGGCGCCATGGCCAGCGGCGGACTTCCCGACGCCCTGCTCGCCATTCTCCGGTGCCCGAAGTGCAAGGGCCAGGTGCGGGTGGTGACGCGCGATGGGGGGGCCGCGCTGGAGTGCCCGGCGTGCCGGCTGCAGTATGCCATCCGTGACGGCATCCCGATCATGCTCGTGGACGACGCCCGCCAGGTCTGATCTTACGGTCCAGCTTGCCTCAGGGTCGCTGAATCGTCCTCACCCGATGATGCTGTCTCCGTCAGTACCCCCCGTGGCTCCAGAGCCGACCGACGTTCTCGTGACCGGGAACGTGCCGGCCGCGCTGTTGCCCGTGCTCACCGCGTGGGCCGACGCGCGGCACCTGCCGCTGACGGTGCTGCCGGGTGCCGCGGTTCGCGAGACGGCGCGGCGGGCCGATGGCGTACCCGCCATGATCATCGTCGGCGCCGAGGGCGATGACGCCGGGGCCGAGACACTCGTCGGTGAGTTGAAGCGTGACGGCCGGCTGCAGGCAGTGCCGGCCGTGATGGTGATCACTGCGGCCGGTGGCGGTCTGGCCGCCCGGTGGCTGGACGCGGGGGCTGACGAGGTGATCGCGTCGGGAGTGGACGGCAGCGAGATGCGGGCGCGGCTCGACGCGGCCCTCCGGCGCTCGCGCCGGGATGTCCAGGTGAATCCCTCCACGCGCCTGGCCGGGGCGGATGCCCTGGCCTGTGCGATCGCGGAGCGGATTGACCAGCGCGTGCTGTTTGCAGCATGTTACGCCGATCTCGACCATTTCAAGGAGTTCAATGACCGGTACGGCTATGCCATGGGGGATGACGTCATCCGCACCGTGGCGCGGCTGCTGGTCGACGTCGTCGACGAGGTGTCTGGCGCGGCGGGCTTCGTCGGGCACATTGGGGGCGATGACTTCCTGTTCCTGGTTCCCCTGGCGGATGTCGCGCCGGCCTGTGATCGGATCGTGCGGGGCGCGGACGAGATCCTCCCGCTCCGCTACTCTGCACATGACAGGCAAGCCGGCTACTTTTTCGGCAAGGATCGTCGGGGACGGCTGGACCGCGTGCCGCTGATGACCCTGTCGGTTGGTGTGGTCACGAACGAGCGTCGCCACTTTTCCTGCGCGGTGCAGGTCAGTGAGCTCGCGACGGAAATGAAGACGTATGCCAAGACATTGCCCGGTTCGGTCTGGGCAATGGACCGCCGCTCGGACAGCGAGCCGGTCACCCTACCCGAGGAGAAGCTCCCGTGAACGTGACGTGTCAGGACTGTCGGTCTGTCTTCCGCGTGGACCCGGCCAAGGTGCCACCGAACGGCGTCCGGGCGCGGTGCAGCGTCTGCGGAGCGATCATCCGGATCTCTGTCGGCGTCACGACGCCGCTGACGAATCCGTCGCTCACACCACGCGTGACGACGCCGGTGCGCTCGCAGCCGGTTGCGCCGACGCCCGCCGGCTTGCCGGGCATCGGGCGGCCGACGCCGATGGCGCAGCCTCCGGTGCCTGCGCCGGTGAGCATCCCGGTGCCACGCTTCCCGACGCCGCTCGCGACGCCTGCCCTGGTCGTCCCGCCGGCGCCGATGCCCGTGCGCGAGCCGACACCCGAGCCGCTGCCGTCGATTGCGATGGAGACGCCGGCGGGGCTGCCGTCCATCGACACCACGGTCGAGGACGTGTCGCGGGCGTTGCCGCCGCTCGACCAGACCTTCGGCGAACCCACGCCCGAGACGTCGCTGCCGGTGGTGCCGCCGGCTCCGGTGATGGAGCCCGCACCGGTCCCCGTGCGGCCGATGAATCCGACGCCGCTCACGCCGCTGCCGTCGATTCCCGCGCCGCTCGAGTCGCTGCGGCCGCTGGCGCCGGAACCGGCACCGCTGCCGATGATTGCGGCTGAGCCCGTGTACGCCGCGCCGACCCCGGTTCAGGCGCCGCGGCCGCTGGTGCCGCCGCCACCGCCGTCGCCGGGCCAGCTCATCACGTCGGCACCGGCCGCCGCGGCCGCGCCGTCGCCGATGCTCACGCCGTCGGGTGATGCCACGAAGCGCGTCATCAACCCGTTCCTGCGGAGCGACCCGCTCACGCGGGCCAAGCGCCTGGCGCGTGCACTGGTCTCGGACATGGTCGCGTACCAGCCGGCCAAGCGTGCGGATGGCCTGGCCAACGGCACGCTGAAGCAGCTCTTCCGCGACGAGATCCGGAAGAGCTACGACGAGTATGTGGAGCAGGTGGGGCGCGACGTCGCCGAGTCGACCGCGTTCTTCCAGGACGCGCTGAACGAGGTCCTGGCGGAGGGGCAGCGCGTCTTCTGACCACGCCGGGCATGGAGAACCCATGTCCGTGCGGCTAGTTTTCGGTCTCGCGCAGTCGCGCGCCGAGCCGTCCTCCCGACCTCGGGGGGACGGCTCTCGTCTTTCTTCTCGCTCCTTCGGCTTCCTATGGCAGACCTCGCACAGTTGAACACCCAACTCGCCACGGATGCCGAACGTCTCGACGAGCTCCGGAGGTATCTTTGACATCGAGAGCCAGCGGGAACGCCTGACGGCGCTCGAGGCCCAGATGTCGGAGCCGTCGTTCTGGGACAACCAGGAGAAGGCGCAGGTGGTGGTGCAGCAGGTCAAGGTGTACAAGCAGTGGGTCGAGCCCTTCGACGGACTCGTGCGCCGGATCGCCGATGCGCGCGAGATGGCCGAGCTGCTGTCGCTCGAGCCCGACGAGGCGATGGCGAACGACCTCGCGCGGGACGCGGAGGCGGCGCGTGAGCAGATCGCCGCCTATGAGCTGCGGTCGTTGCTGCGCGGCCCCGACGACCATCGCGCGGCACAGCTCGAGATCTCGGCCGGCGCCGGCGGCACCGAGGCACAGGACTGGGCGCAGATGCTCATGCGGATGTACACGCGGTGGGCGGAGCGGAAGGGGTACTCGATCGAGGTGCTCGACCTGAGCGAGGGTGAGGAGGCGGGTATCAAGGGCGCCGTGCTCGAGATCACGGGCGAGTACGCGTTCGGCTTCCTGCGCCCGGAGGCCGGGGTGCACCGGCTGGTGCGCATCTCGCCGTTCGATTCCCAGGCCCGGCGCCACACGAGCTTCGCGTCGGTGTTCGTGTACCCGGTGGTCGATGACGAGATCAACATCGAGATCCGCGAGGAGGACCTGCGCATCGATGTCTATCGCGCATCGGGCGCTGGCGGCCAGCACGTGAACAAGACCTCGTCGGCGGTGCGTATCACTCACCTTCCCAGCGGCGTCGTCACCGCGTCGCAGGCCGAGCGGTCGCAGTTCAAGAACAAGGCGACGGCCATGAAGCAGCTCAAGAACCGGCTGTACCAGATCGAGGCCGACAAGCAGGCGGCGGCGAAGGCCGCGCTGGACGCGGGCAAGATGGACGTCTCGTTCGGCAGCCAGATCCGGAGCTACGTCTTCCAGCCGTACACGATGGTGAACGACCACCGCACCGAGCTGAAGATTCCCGACGTGATGAAGGTGATGGACGGCGCGATCGACCCGTTCATCGAGGCGTACCTGAAGATCGCCGGCGAGCCGGCGAAGACGTGACCTGCGATCCCACCCGCGCCCGACGCCCGTGAACCAGCCCGCGAACAATCCCGCGCACCACGAAGAACTGAGCCAGGTGCTGCTCGACCGTCGCGCGTCGCTCGACCGCCTCGTCGCGAGCGGCGTGCCGCCATTTGCGTACGCGTACGACCGCACGCACCTCACGTCCGACGCCCGCGCGCTGCTGCCCGAGGGCGCGGAGACCGGCCCGGCGGTGCGCATCGCCGGCCGCCTCGTCTCGCTGCGCTCGAAGGGCAAGACGGCCTTCGCGCACGTGAGCGATGCCAGTGGCCGGCTGCAGGCGTACTTCCGCCGCGACGAGATGCCCGCGGCCGAGTGGGCGGTGTTCGAGGAGCTGCACCTGGGTGACATCGTCGGCGTGGCCGGCACCCTGATGCGCACGCGCACGGGCGAGGTCACCGTGCAGTGCACCGCGCTCACGCTGCTGGCGAAGACGCTGCGCCCGCTGCCGTTCGCCAAGGAGCAGGTGGTGGACGGGGAGCTGAAGCGCTACTCGGGCTTCACCGATCCCGAGCAGCGGTACCGGCAGCGCTACGACGACCTCGCGGTGCACCCGGAAGTCCGCGCGAACTTCTATGCGCGCGCCCGCATGACGTCTGCCATCCGCCGCTTCCTCGACGGCCTCGGCTACCTCGAGGTCGAGACGCCGGTGCTCCAGCCGCTCTATGGCGGCGCCGCCGCGCGGCCGTTCACCACGCACCACAACGCGCTCGACATGCCGCTGTTCCTCCGGATCGCGGATGAGCTGTACCTGAAGCGGCTGATCGTGGGCGGCTTCGACCGTGTCTACGAGATCGGGCATGACTTCCGCAACGAGGGCATCGACCGGACGCACAACCCGGAGTTCACGATGCTCGAGTTCTACGAGGCGTATGCCGACTACGGCGTGATGATGGACCGGGTCGAGCAGCTGATCGTGGCGGCGGCGGATGCCGTGCGTGCCACGCCCGGCATCGACGCGGCCACGGTGCCGGCGTTCAGCACGCCCTTCCGTCGCATCGAGTGGGTGCCGTCGCTCAGCGCAGGCCTGGGCCGCGACGTCCTCGCGATGACCGACGCCGAGCTGGTGCAGGCGGCGAAGGCGGACGGCGTCGAGGCGCCGGAGTCGCTGAGCCGCCCGAAGCTGATGGACGAGCTGTTCCAGGTGCACGTGGAGCGGACGATCACGACCCCGACGTTCGTGCTCGACTACCCCGTCGAACTCTCGCCGCTGGCGAAGCCGAAGCGCGGCAACCCGGCGCTCACCGAGCGGTTCGAGCTGTTCGCCGACGGGCGGGAGATGGCCAACGCGTTCTCGGAGCTGAACGACCCGATCGACCAGCGGCAGCGCTTCGAGGCGCAGGCACGCCTGAAGGCGGCCGGTGACGACGAGGCCACCGGCGTGGACGAGGACTACCTGCGCGCCATGGAATACGGCATGCCGCCGACGGGTGGCGTCGGGATCGGCATCGACCGGCTGCTCATGTACCTGACCGGCACGCCGCACATCCGCGACGTGATCCTGTTTCCCGCCATGCGCCCTGAATGATCCGTCTCGAGATCGGCATCGCCTGGCGGTACCTCCGCAGCCGTCGCGGATCGCAGTTGCTGAGCCTCATCAGCATCATCGCGATGGGCGGCGTGGTGGTGGGCGTCAGCGCGCTGATCCTGGTGCTGGGCGTGATGAACGGCCTGCAGAAGGACCTCCGGGAGAAGATCCTCATCGGCAGCCCGGACCTGCGGGTGCTGACGGTCGGTGACGACCTCACCATGACGGACTGGGAGCCGGTGCTGGCGAAGGTCCGGGCCCAGCCGGGGGTGGTGTCGGCGCAGCCGTTCGTGATCAAGGATGCCCTCATCACGAAGGGCAACGACTACGCGGAGCCGATCAAGGTCGTCGGCATGCCGTCGCAGCGGAACGGTGCGCCCGACGTGACGCAGATCCGGCAGTACGTGAAGAGCGGCGACTTCAGCTTCGTGGCGAAGGACGACACACTGCCCGGCATCGTGATCGGGCAGAAGCTGGCGGAGCGCCTCAACGCGTGGCCGGGCCAGGTGATGGTGCTGCTCACGATCCCGGGCCAGCTGAAGCTCTCGACCGCGATGGGTGGCTTCGTCGCGCCGATGGTGCGCAAGTACGTGATCACCGGCATTTTCGAGACCGGCATGTACGAGTACGACAGCGGCTATGCGTACATGGCGCTCGCCTCCGCCCAGGACCTCGCGGGCCTCGGCCTGCGCGTGACCGGAATCGACGTGCGCACCCCCGATCGCTGGCAGGCGCCGATCGTGGCACAGCAACTTGCCGAGACGCTGGGCTTCCCGTATCGCACCATGGACTGGCAGGAGCAGAACCGCTCGCTCTTCCAGGCCCTGCAGCTCGAGAAGCTCGCGATGGGCGTGATCCTGCTGCTGATCGTGCTGGTGGCGGCCTTCAACATCGTGAGCACGCTCACGATGGTGGTGACCGACAAGACGCGCGAGATCGGGATCCTGAAGGCGATGGGCATGCGGGCGGCCTCGATCCGGCGGATCTTCCTGTGGCAGGGCGCCGCGATCGGGCTGGTGGGCACCAGCCTCGGCGTGGCGCTCGGCCTGCTGGGTGCGTGGGCGCTGTCGCGCTTCAAGCTGATCGAACTGGATCCGTCGGTGTACTTCATCGACAAGCTGCCGATCCAGATCGAGCTCACCGACGTTGCGCTGATCACCGCGGCGAGCCTGTTGATCGCCATGCTCGCCACGCTCTGGCCGGCGCGGCAGGCGTCGCGGCTGTTCCCGGTCGAGGCGATCCGGCATGAATAGCCGTGCCGTGGACGCACCGGTGCTCGAGGCGACGAGCGTGGTGAAGGAGTACGTCGGGGGCGACGGCTCCACACTGCGCATCCTCGACGGCGCGTCGCTGACGATCCACCGCGGCGAGATGGTGGCCATCATCGGGGAGAGCGGGGCGGGGAAGAGCACGCTCCTGCACATCCTGGGTGCGCTGGACCAGCCGTCGTCGGGGAGCGTCCGCATTGCGGGCCGCGAGGTCCTCGGGCAGCCGGAGGAGGTGCTGGCGGACATCCGGAACCGGTCGGTCGGCTTCGTGTTCCAGTTCCACCACCTGTTGCGCGAGTTCAGCGCCATCGAGAACGTGATGATGCCGCTGCTGATCGCGGGGCGCCGGCCGGCGGAGGTGCGCGAGCGCGCGCTGGGCCTGCTGGACTCGGTGGGACTGCAGGCGCGGGCGCACCACCTTCCCTCGGCGCTGTCCGGCGGCGAGCAGCAACGGGTGGCGGTGGCACGCGCGCTGGCGCCCGAGCCGGCGCTGCTGCTGGCCGACGAACCCTCGGGGAACCTCGATCGCGGGAACGCCGAGCGCATGCACGCGCTTTTCTCCACACTGGCCGCAACGCATGGTGTCGGTGTGGTGGTGGTGACGCACAACCGGGCACTGGCCGCGCGCGCCAATCGCGTGCTGCGCATGGATGGCGGCCGGATCGTGGAGTCATCCGCGATGGCTGAGGAGGTGGGCTGATGGTCTGCGATGCATGTGGCGAGCGGGATGCCGTGGTGCACCTGACGCAGGTGGTGGACGAGACCATGACGCAGGTGCACCTCTGCGAGCAGTGTGCGGCCGAGAAGGGGGTGGAGACGACGGTCACGTCGGCGAAGACGCCGCTGACGGCCCTCCTGCAGAGCGTGCAGCAGCAGATGGCCGGCAACCCGTCGGACCAGGCGCGCTGCGCCTTCTGCCAGGCGACCTACAAGGATTTCCGGGCGTCGGGGCGGCTGGGCTGTGCGCGGTGCTACGGCACGTTCGAGCCGCAGCTTCGGGACCTGCTGCAGCGCGTGCATGGCGCGACGCGTCACACCGGCCTGGCCTACGGGCCGCCGGCCCCGGACCAGCTCCAGCGGGCCTCCACGGTGCTCGAGCTCCGCGAGCAGCTGCGCCGTGCGATCGAGCTCGAGCAGTTCGAGCAGGCGGCGAAGCTGCGGGACCGGCTGAAGGAGGTGGCGGAGTGATCGACTTCACGCTGCTCCCGGATGGCGGGACGCGCTGGCTGGACGGCTCCGGCGAGCATCCGGAGATCGTGTTGTCGACCCGGGTCCGGCTGGCCCGGAACGTGGAGGGATTCGCGTTCACGACCCGCGCCCGCGATGGGGAGCGGCTCCGGGTGCTCGGCCAGCTCCGCGATGCGATGCCGAAGGTGCCATCGCTCCGGGGCGGGGTGATCCTCCGGGTGGATGAGCTGGCGACCCCGGACCGTCAGCTGTTGCACGAGCGGCACCTGGTGAGCCGCGAGCTTGCCGGGCTGGACGGGACGCTCGCCGTTCGGACAGGTGCGGCGCTGCTGCTGGCCGATGACGTTTCGGTGATGGTCAACGAGGAGGATCACCTGCGGCTGCAGGCGATGCGCTCCGGGTTCGACCCCGCGGGGGCGTTCGGCGCGGCGACGGCGCTGGATGACGAGCTCGGCCGTCACGTGCCGTATGCGTGGCACGGCGAGTTCGGGTTCCTGACGGCCTGTCCCACGAACACGGGCACGGGGCTCCGGGCGTCGGTGCTGATCCACCTGCCGGGGCTGGTGCTGACCAAGGAGATCTCGAAGGTCCTGGCCGGCCTCCAGCAGATGGGCCTGACCTATCGGGGTTTGTACGGCGAGGGGTCGGAGGTGGTCGGGAACTACTTCCAGGTGAGCAACCAGACGACACTGGGGAAGAGCGAGGGGGAGTTGCTGGACCAGCTCTCGCGCGTCGTCCGCCATGTGGTGGAGCGGGAGGAGGAGGCCCGCCATGTGCTGCTCCGGGATGCCGGGTATATCATTGAGGACAAGCTCTGGCGGGCGTACGGGACGTTGCGGTATGCACGAAGCCTCACCTTCGACGAGGCGATGAACTACCTCAGTGGGGTCCGGCTCGCGCTGAGCCTGAAACTCCTGGGGTCACCGAGTGTCTATACGCTCAACAAGCTCCTGATTCATTGCCAGGCGGCGCACGTGGCGCAGTACGACGGCCGTGCCACGTTGTCGGATGGTGATGCCAGCGTGGCGCGTGCACGGTTTGTCCGGGATGCACTCGCTGCCGACGTGGGATCGCACGGATGATCGGCCACCGACTGCCGAACCAGAGGTCAGCATGAACGGGTACAACTTCACCGAGCGCGTACGGAAGGTGCTTGCCATGGCCCGCGAGGAAGCGGCGCGCCTGCACCACGAGTACGTCGGCACCGAGCACATTCTTCTCGGCTTGATCCGCGAGGGCGAGGGGGTGGCAGCCGCCGTGCTGCAGAGCCTCAACGTCGACCTCGACGAGATCCAGCAGAAGATCGAGGACACGGTGAAGAAGGGGAAGGCGGCGCAAGCCACCGGCCCGGACCTGCCGTACACCTCGCGCGCCAAGAAAGTCCTGGAGCTGGCGATGAGCGAGGCCCGCGAGCTCAATCACAGCTACGTCGGCACCGAGCACCTGCTGCTTGGCCTGCTCCGTGAGGAGAAGGGCATTGCGGCGCAGGTGCTGACGGAGAGCGGCGTGAACCTCGACGCCGCGCGCGCCGAGACGCTGCGCCTGCTGGGCACCGAGATGCCGCAGGGTGGCACCCCGACGGCGCAGGCCGGTGGCGGCACGGCGCCGGGCGGCGCCCCGAGTGGCGGGAGCGCGAAGGCCGAGAAGAAGTCGAAGACCCCGGCCCTCGACCACTTCTGCCGTGACCTGACGGCGCTGGCCGCCGAGGGGGCCCTCGACCCGACCATCGGGCGCGCGAAGGAGATCGAGCGCGTGATGGAGGTCCTGTCCCGACGCAAGAAGAACAACCCGGTCCTCATCGGCGAACCCGGCGTCGGCAAGACGGCGATCGTCGAGGGCCTCGCGCAGCTGATCTCGGGCGGGAACTGCCCGGACAACCTGCGGGACAACCGCGTCCTCTCGCTGGACATGGCGGCGGTGATCGCCGGCACCAAGTACCGCGGCCAGTTCGAGGAGCGCCTGAAGGCGGTCATGAACGAGATCGCGCAGAACAAGAACGTGATCCTGTTCATCGACGAGCTGCACACGCTCGTCGGCGCGGGCGCGGCCGAGGGGGCGATCGATGCCAGCAACATGCTCAAGCCCGCGCTGGCGCGTGGTGAGCTGCAGTGCGTCGGCGCGTCCACGCTCAACGAGTACCGGAAGTACATCGAGAAGGACGGGGCGCTCGAGCGCCGCTTCCAGACCGTGATCGTGGATCCGCCGTCGGTGGACGAGACGGTGGACATCCTGAAGGGGCTGCGCAAGAAGTACGAGGACCACCATCGGGTGACGATCCCCGACACGACGCTGCTGGCGGCGGCGAAGCTGTCCGAGCGCTACATCACCGACCGGTTCCTGCCCGACAAGGCGATCGACGTGATCGACGAGGCGGGGGCGCGGGCACGGCTGGCGGCCCAGGTGCCGCCGGCAGACGTGGCCGACCTCCGCGGGCAGCTGGACCAGGTGAACGTGGACAAGGAAGGGGCGGTGCGCGACCAGAACTTCGAGAAGGCCGCCTCGCTGCGCGACCGCGAGCGTGAGCTGCAGGCGGAGATCCGGCAGCGCCAGGAGGAGTGGGAGCAGCGCCGGCAGTCGTTCCGGCCGGTGCTCGGTGAGGAGGAGATCTCCTTCATCGTGAGCCGCTGGACGGGCATTCCCGTCACCCGCCTGCAGGAGGCCGAGACGGCCCGCCTGCTGCGGATGGAAGAGGAGATGCACGCGCAGGTGGTCGGGCAGGAGGAGGCGATCAAGTCGCTGGCCCGCTCGATCCGCCGGAGCCGCGCCGGCCTGAAGGACCCGAACCGGCCGATCGGCAGCTTCATCTTCTGCGGCCCGACCGGCGTCGGCAAGACCGAGGTGGCGCGCCAGCTGGCGAAGTTCCTGTTCGCCGACGCCTCGGCGCTGATCCGCGTGGACATGAGCGAGTACATGGAGAAGTTCTCCGTCTCGCGGCTGATCGGTGCGCCCCCGGGCTACGTCGGCTACGAGGACAGTGGCACGCTCACGAAGGCCATCCGCCGCAAGCCGTACAGCGTGATCCTGCTCGACGAGATCGAGAAGGCGCACCCGGACGTGTTCAACATCCTGCTGCAGGTGCTGGATGAAGGGCACCTGACCGACAACTACGGCCGCGTGATCGACTTCAAGAACACCGTCGTGATCATGACCAGCAACGTCGGCGCGAAGGAGATCACGAAGGGCAAGGCGCTCGGCTTCGGCACCATGGACAGCCGCGGCAGCTTCGAGCGGATCTCGGAGAAGGTGAAGGAGGAGCTGCAGCACACCTTCAACCCCGAGTTCCTGAACCGCCTCGACGACGTGATCGTGTTCCACCAGCTGAGCAAGGAGCACATCGCGAAGATCGTGGGCGTGATGCTCCGCGAGGTGCAGAAGCGGCTGTCGGACGAGGAGCTGACACTGAAGCTCACCGACGCCGGGAGCGAGTTCCTGGCGAAGCACGGCTTCGACGAGATGTACGGCGCCCGTCCGCTGAAGCGGGCGATCCAGCGCTACATCGAGGACCCGCTCTCGGAGAAGATCCTCCTGGGCGAGTTCTCGAAGGGCGACGAGATCGACGTCGACGTGGCCGAAGACGGCACCCGGCTGCAGTTCCGGGTGAGTGCCAGCGCCACGCCGGCCGCCTGAGTCCGGGGGGGGCGGGACAACTGAAATGGGCGTTTCGTGAAACAGCCGGTCGGGTCGCGGGTAGACCCGACCGGCTGACCCGTTACATTTTCCCTGCTTATGCCCGTTTTCCGTCACTCCGCGGCCGCCATCGTGGCAGCCGTCCTCTGCCTCCCCTTCTCCCGCGCCACGGCGCAGCAGGAGGCCGGCCCGGGCGCGTGCGCCCTTCCCGACTCGGTGGCGGTGGAGGGCAACCTCCGCATCACCAATGACCAGGTGCTCTCGGATGCCGAGCTGGGGTCGGGCGTCGCGCTCAACTTCAAGAGCATCCAGAAGGCGATCCGGCAGCTCTATGCGACGGGCAACTTCAGTGACGTGCGCGTCGGCTGCCGGGTGCACGACGGGCCGCCGATCCTGGCCACCATCGTCCTCGGGGTGACCGAGCGGCCGCTGCTCGGCGACGTGGACGTCACCGGCGGTGACCGGATCCCGACCCGCACGCTCAAGGACAAGGTCGACCTGCTGATCGGCCGCCCGGTGGACGCGGCGCTGGTGGCGAAGACCAAGCAGCGCCTCGACTCGATCTACGAGGCGGCGGGCTACTACCTGGCGCGCGTGACGGTCGACACCGTGATGATGGGCGACCAGCGTGCCAAGGTGACCTTCCGCGTCTCCGAGGGGCGCCGCCTCGCGGTCAGCGGCGTGCGCGTGCAGGGGTTGCGGAACCTCGCGCCGGCCGACGTCGTCGCGACGATGAAGACGAAGCCCGAGGGCTTCCTCTGGTTCCGGAAGGGCGAGTTCGACGAGGACAACTTCGCCGGCGACCTCACCGAGCGGATCCCGGAGCTGCTCGGCAAGCAGGGCTTCATCGATGGCGTGGTGGAGCGGGACACGCTGATCGTGGACCGCGAGCGAGGCAAGGGGATGATCGAGCTGCAGGTGCGCGAGGGGCCGCGCTATGCACTCGGATCGTTCGAGGCGCTCGGCAACCGGCGGTTCTCCACCGAGGAGATCCAGCGGCTCTATCCGTTCCAGGAGCAGTCGGTGTCACTGACGGAGCGGGCGAGGGCGCTGCTGCGCCGGCGCGGCCCGTCGCTGCCGCCGAACACCTTCGACCAGGGGCGCTGGGACGAGGGGACGCGCAAGGTGCAGACGGCGTACAGCAACGAGGGCTACATCTACGCCCGCGTGCGCCCGATCGTCGACCGCGATTCCACCAACGGCCGGCACGTCGCGAACCTGCGCTGGGAGATCGAGGAGGGGCAGCCGGCGATCGTGAACCGGGTGGAGATCCTTGGCAACGACCACACGGTCGAGAGCTGCATCCGGAACGCGCTGCTGATCGTGACGGGCGACGTGTTCAACCAGGATCGGCTGATCCGCTCCTACCAGAACCTCGGCAACCTCGGCTTCTTCGAGACGCCGGTGCCGAACCCGGACACGCGCCCGGACTCGACGGGGGACGTGGACATCATCTTCCGGGTGAAGGAGAAGCAGACCGGCAACGTGAACTTCGGTGCCTCGGCGGGCCAGGGGCTGGGCGTGGGTGGCTTCATCGGCCTCCAGCAGCCCAACCTCTTCGGCCGCTGCAAGTCCGGCTCGCTCAACTGGAACTTCGGCCGCTACCAGAACAACTTCCAGGCGTCGTACACGGACCCGCAGATCCGCCTGTCGCAGGTGTCGGGGACGGTGAACGCGTACCGCACGCAGAACCGCTACCAGGGCATCGGTGGCTTCTCGAACTTCAACGGCGGCTTCGGCCAGCCGATCCAGACCGGCTTCAGCCTCCAGCTCGGCTTCCCGGTGCCGCAGTCGCCCTACACGCGCCTCTTCGTCTCCTACGGCCTCGAGAGCGTGCGCTTCGGGAGCTCCGGGTTCCTCGGTGAGCAGGCGCTGCTCTACAGCGGGTCGAACGTGCGCAGCTACGTCGGGGCCACGGTGGGCTATGACACGCGGGTGGACCTGCCGTTCGCCTCGGCCGGCGCGCAGCGCACCTTCACGGCGCAGTTCAACGGGCTCGGTGGCACGTCGCGGTTCCAGCGGTACTCGATCGACCTGAAGAACTACGCCACGCTGGCGCAGTTCGGGGGCAGCAAGCCCGGTTCGCAGCCGATGAAGGTGGTGGCCGGCCTGTCGGTGCGCTCGGGCGCGGTGCTCGGCAGCGCGGGCGCATTCCGGTTCACGCAGCAGTTCAACATGGGCGGCGTGCAGTACGGCGAGCCGCTGCGCGGCTATCCCGAGTTCTCGATCACGCCCGACGGCTTCCTGCCGGATGCGACCAGCAACGCGGCCGCGTACAACAACCCGGGTGCCGCGTTCTTCTCGAGCACGGCGGAGATCGGGCTCCGGCTCAACTCGATGTTCTACGTGAACGGCTTCTTCGATGCCGGCAACGTGTACCGCCGCGTGCAGCAGTTCGATCCGACGCGCCTCTTCCGCGGCGCCGGCTTCGGCCTCTCCACCGTCACCCCGCTGGGCCCGCTTGGCCTCGACTGGGCATACGGCATGGATCGCGTGGATTCGTTCGGCCGTCCGGCACCCGCCTGGCAGCTGCATTTCCGCCTCGGCGGTCAATCGTTCTGATCATTCTTCCTGTGGAGTCAGCAATGCGTGTCGTGAGTCGGATGGTGGCTGGTGGTGTGCTGCTGGCGTCGGTGGCCGGCGTGGCGGTGGCGCAGGGTGCCGCGCCCGCCGTGACGCCCCCGGCCGCCGCGGTGAAGGTGGCATACCTGAACTCCAACCAGGTGCTCGAGGGCGCTCCCGGGCGCGCCGAGGCGCTGGCGCAGTTCGAGAAGGAGACGCTCCCGATGCGCACGCAGATGCAGCGCATGCAGGACTCGCTGCAGGGCATCATCGGCGAGTACCAGAAGGCGGCGCCGCAGCTCACGCCGGCCCAGCGGGCGCAGCGTGAGTCGGTGCTCGGCGCGAAGCAGCAGGAATTCCAGCAGCGCGCCCAGGAGATGCAGCAGGCTGCCCAGGCCCGCCAGGAGGAGCTGATGGCGCCGATCATGGAGCAGGTGAACAAGGTGATCCAGGACGTGCGCGCCGAGGACGGCTATGCCTTCATCTTCGACGCGGGTGCCCAGGTGCCGTTCATCGTGTCGGCGGACAAGAACCTCGACATCACGTCCCGCGTCATCGACCGGCTGAAGTCGCTGGGCGCGCCGAAGCTGCCGGCACCGATCACGCTCGGTGCCCCGCCGGCCACGGCCCCGACGACGGCCCGGCCCGCGGCCGGCCCGGTCGCGACGCCCGCCGGTGTGACGCGCCCGCGTCCGTAAGCCGGTGACCGTGGCGGAGGGAAGCGCGGGAAAGCCAGCTGCGCAGACCGCCGCCGCCATCGCGGCGGCCGTCGGCGGGTCGCTCGAGGGGAATGCCGGGCACGAAGTGACGCGCGTGGCAGGGCTCGACGTCGCCGACGGCGCGTCATTGTCGTTCCTCGCGGCGGCGCGCTATGCCGGTGAGGCGGCGGCCTCGCGGGCCGGTGTCGTGCTCGTGACGCCGGCGCTGGCCGGCCACGTGGCGCATGCACCGGCGCGCATCCTCGTCGCGGCCCCGCAGTTGGCGATGCTCGCCGCACTGCCGCTGCTGCACCCCGCAGCGCCGCCGGAGCCGGGCGTGCATGCCAGCGCCGTCGTCGGGGCCCGGGTGCGGCTCGGCGACGGCGTCTCGATCGGTCCGCGCGCCGTGATCGGTGACGACGCCGTGATCGGGGCGCGCTCCCGCATCGGTGCCGGCGTGGTGCTTGGCGCCGGTGTGATCCTCGGCGAGGACTGCATCCTGCATGCGAACGTGACCGCCTACACCGGCGCCGTGCTCGGTGATCGGGTGCAGGTGCAGTCGGGCGCCGTGCTGGCTGGCGACGGCTTCGGCTATGTCTTCCATGCCGGCGCGCACCAGAAGATCCCGCACGTGGGGCGGTGCGTGCTGGAGTCGGACGTGGAGATCGGGGCGAACAGCACCATCGACCGCGGGAGCGTCGGTGACACCGTGATCGGTGCGGGCACCAAGATCGACAACCTCGTGATGGTCGGCCACAACGTGCGGATGGGCCAGCGTTGCCTGGTGATGTCGCAGGCCGGCATCTCCGGCTCCACACGCATCGGGGACGGCGTGATCATCGCCGGCCAGGCCGGCCTCGCCGGGCACCTCAGCGTCGGCAGCGGTGCGCGGCTGGCGGCGCAGGCCGGCGTGATCGGCGACGTGCCGGCGGGGGAGACCTGGAGCGGCTACCCCGCGCGCCCGCACCGGGAGGCGCTGCGCGCACAGGCCGCGTTGTTCAAGCTGCCGGCCCTGCTGCGGACCCTGGCGGCCGGCCGGAAGGACGGCGAGACGTCGTGAGCGCCGTCCGCCGGCAGACCATCCGCACCCCCGTCACCGTGCACGGCGTCGGTGTGCACCTCGGCCAGCCGGTCGCGCTGCGATTCGAGCCGGCGGCGCCGCGCGCAGGCGTCTCGTTCGTGCGCGGCGACCGGCCAGGCTCGGCGCCGGTCGCCGCCCACGCCTCGGTGGCGCAGTTCGCCGACCGTCGCACGCAGCTTGGCCTGGGTGACGCCGCCTTCCACACCGTGGAGCACGTGCTGGCCGCCGTCGCCGCACTGCAGGTGGACGACCTGCGCATCGTGATGGACGCGCCGGAGCCGCCGATCGGCGACGGGAGTGCGCGGCCGTTCGTGGAGGCGCTGCTGCAGGCGGGGCTCGTGGAGCATGGCGGTGCGGCCCGCTACCTCACGGTGACCGAGCCGATCCGGGTGGTCGACGGCGAGTCCACATACGAGGCGGCGCCCGCCCCCGGCCTCGACCTCGAGGTCACGATCGCCTTTCCGCATCCGCTGATCGGCGAGCAGGCCACCCGCCTGACGGTCACGCCGGCCAGCTTCACCCGGGAGCTGGCCGGCGCCCGGACGTTCGGTTTCGTGCACGAGGTGGAAGCGTTGCGCGCCGCCGGCTTGATTCAGGGGGCGAGCACGGCGAATGCGGTGGTGCTCGATGCGAATGGCCTGGTGGAGACGACGCTCCGCTGGCCCGACGAGTTCGTGCGCCACAAGGCGCTTGATTGTGTTGGAGACCTGGCGCTGGCCGGCGCACGGGTCCGCGGCCACATCCGCGCCCATCGACCGAGCCACAAGGGCACGTTGCTGTTCGTCCGCGAGCTGCTCCGGACCGCACACGAGGAGACCACGGTGCTGAACATCGAAGAGATCATGCAGGTGCTGCCGCACCGCTACCCGTTCCTGCTCGTGGACCGGATCCTGGAGCTGGAGGAGGGCAAGCGCGTGGTCGGCATGAAGAACGTCACGATCAACGAGCCGTTCTTCCAGGGGCACTTTCCCGGGCACCCGATCATGCCCGGCGTCCTGATCGTCGAGGCGATGGCGCAGGTGGGCGGCATGCTGATGCTCGGCGGGGTGGCGGAACCGGCCTCGAAGGTCGTGTACTTCGCGAGCCTGGACAACGTGAAGTTCCGCAAGCCGGTGCGCCCGGGTGACCAGCTCCGCTTCGAGCTCGACGTGATCCAGATCCGCGGGACGCTCTGCAAGATGCACGGTGTCGCGAAGGTGGATGGCGAGGTCGTGTGCGAGGCCGACATGGCGGCCGTGGTGCGGCCCCGATGACCGGGACGCAGGCGGTCGGCACCATCCATCCCACGGCCATCATCGCGCCGTCGGCGGTGCTCGGTGAACGGGTGGAGATCGGCCCCTATGCCTACGTCGGCGACGAGTGCGTGGTCGGCGACGGGTGCGTGATCGCGATGCGCGCGACGCTCGAGCGCAACGTGCACCTCGCCGCCGGCGTGAAGGTCGGCATCGGCTCGGTGCTCGGCGGCGACCCGCAGGACCTGAAGTACAAGGGCGAGCACACGACGGTGGAGATCGGCGAGAACACCGTGATCCGCGAGTACTCCACGATCAACCGCGGCACCAGCCATTCGCAGAAGACGTCGGTGGGCAGCGGCACCTTCCTCATGTCGTACGTCCACCTCGCGCACGACTGCCAGATCGGCAACGGGGTGATCATCGGCAACGGCACGCAGCTCGCCGGCCACGTGAACATCGACGACCGCGCGATCGTGTCGGGGCTGGTCGCGGTGCACCAGTTCGCGCGCATCGGCCGCCACTCGTTCGTGGGCGGCTGCTCGCGGGTGGCGAAGGACGTGCCGCCCTACCTGAAGGCGGTCGGCAACCCGGTGAAGCTCTACGGCCTGAACTCGGTCGGCCTCCAGCGGAGCGGCTTCGACGACGCGATCGTGCGCGAGCTCAAGCGCGCCTACCGCCTGGTCTTCCGCTCGGAGCTCAACGTCTCGCAGGCCATCGGCCGCGCGCGCGCCGAGCTGCAGGGCTTCCCGGAGGTGCTCGCGTTCCTCACGTTCATCGAGGAGAGTGAGCGGGGGATCGGCTTCTGACGCTCCGCATCGGGGTCGCCGGCGCCGGGGGACTCGGCCAGCACCATGTGCGGATCCTGCGCGACCTGCCGGGCATCACGTTCGCGGGGTTCCATGACGCCGACCCGGCTCGCGCGGTGACGATCGCCGGTGAGCTGGGCGTGCCGTCGCACCCGTCGTTGGCATCGCTGATCGAGGCGAGTGATGCGGTGAGCTGCGTGGTGCCCACCAGGGCACACCACGCGGTCGGGATGGCGATCCTCGCGGCCGGCAGGCACCTGTTCGTGGAGAAGCCGATCGCCGCCACCCTCGACGAGGCGGATGCGCTGGTGGCTGCCGCCGCCCAGGCCGGCGTGCTGGTGCAGGTGGGCCACGTGGAGCGATTCAACCGCGCGGTGCGCGCCGCGTGGCCGTACCTCGCCGACCCGCTCTTCGTGCAGAGTGACCGGCTCGCACCGTACACCCCGCGCGGCGCGGACGTGGCGGTGGTGCTGGACCTGATGATCCACGACATCGACCTCGTGACGACGATCGTCGGGAGCCCGGTGGTGGACGTGAGTGCGGTGGGCGTGCCGGTGCTGACCGACACGCTCGACATCGCCAACGCCCGCCTGGAGTTCGCGAGCGGCGCGGTGGCGACGATCACCGCCAGCCGCGTCTCGCGCGACCGGACGCGCAAGCTGCGCATCTTTCAGCGCAGCGGCTACGTGTCGCTGGACCTGGGCACCGGCGCCGGGATGTTCTTCCGCATGCGCGCGGACATCGACCCGCGCGACCTGGCGGCGCAGGCCACGTCGCTCGAGCAGTTCGTGGAGCCGGTGCCGCTGCTGGCGCCCGAGGGTGAGCCGCTGAAGCTGGAGCTCGAGAGCTTCGTGGCGGCGATCCGCGGTGAGCAGGCCGTGGTGGTGAGCGGCGCAGCCGGGCGCGAGGCGCTGTCGACGGCACTCCGCATCGTGACCGACATCGATCGACATGCGACGCGGCTCCGCGGTGGTGCGTTGAGGCCGGCGTGACCCCGCCGGAGGTCATGATCGTCGCCGGCGAGCCCTCGGGCGACATGCATGCGGCGGCGATGGTGCAGGCGCTGCGGGTCCGGCGGCCCGACCTGCACCTGGTGGGCGTGGGGGGTGGCCGCCTCGATGCCGAGGGCGTCGAGCTGCTGGAGCGGGCGGAGAAGATCGCAGTCGTCGGCTTCGTCGAGGTGCTCCGGCACCTGCCGATCCTCCGGCGCCTGATGGCCGCCCTCACGGCCCGCCTCGACACGGGACGCGTGAAGCTGGTGGTGCTCATCGACTACCCGGGTTTCAACATGCGCGTGGCCCGTGAGGCGCGGCGGCGCGGGATCCCGGTGTTGTACTACATCACGCCGCAGGTGTGGGCGTGGCACAAGAGCCGGGTGAAGGACCTGCGCCAGACGGTGACGAAGGCGGCGGTCATCCTGCCCTTCGAGGAAGCGCTGCTCCGCGACGCGGGGATCGACGCGACGTTCGTCGGCTCGCCACTGATCGATGCCACGCAGCAGCTGCCGACGCGTGCCGCGGCATGCGCGAGCCTCGGCCTCGACGCGGCGCGACCGGTGCTGGCGCTCTTCCCGGGCAGTCGCGCCGGCGAGATCGGGCGACACCTCGCGGATTTCGTGGCGACCGCGCAGGCGATCGTGGCGCAGCGTCCCGGGGTGCAGGTGATCGTGAGCGCGCCACCGAGCATCACACTCGACCCCGCGGCGTGCCCGTTCCCGGTGGTGCGCGACCAGTCGCACACCGTCTTCCGCGCCGCGACGGCGGCGATGTGCAAGAGCGGCACGACGACGCTCGAGGCCGCGCTCTGCGGCTGCCCGCTGGTGGTGGCCTATCGCACCAGCCCGGTCACGTACGCGATCGCGAAGCGGCTGGTGACGCTGCCGGACATCGCGCTCGTGAACATCGTCGCCGGGCGGCGCGTGGCTCCGGAGTTCATCCAGGGTGAGCTGACTGCCACCCGGGTCGCGCCGGCGCTGCTGCCGCTGCTGGATGACGCCGCACCGGAGCGGGCCGCGATGCTCGCGAGTCTTGCCGAGGTGCGCACCCGCATGGGCGCGCCCGGGGCGGCTGTGCGGGTGGCGGCGATGGTCGACGAGCTGGTCGCGTGACGGCGCCGGTGCCGGTGCCGGTGGAGCAGGGCGACGCCCGGTCGCTCGCCGATGCGCGGCGCGCACGCTGGCTCTCGCTCGTCGGCACGTGGGTGATCCGGCTGCTGGGCGTGACGTGGCGCGTGCGCATGATCGACGCCGGCCCGGTGGATCGCCTGCGGCATGACGGGCAGCCGGTCGCACTGCTGCTCTGGCACGGCCAGCTGCTGCCGCTGCTGTACGTGATGCGATTCCAGTCGATCGCCTGCCTGATCAGCACGCACAGGGATGGGGAGCTGATCGCGCAGGTGGCGAAGCGCCTCGGGTGCAAGCTGGTGCGCGGAAGTTCCTCGCGCGGTGCCGACCGTGCGCTGCTGGGCCTCGTGCGCGCGATGAAGGACGGGTTCACGGTGGCCGTGACGCCGGACGGTCCGCGCGGCCCGTACCGCACGTTCGCTGCGGGCTCGCTGGTGGCGGCGCACCGCGCCGGCGCGCCGGTGGTGGCGTTCGGCGTGCACGCCTCGCGTGCCTGGCACCTCAGGAGCTGGGACCGGTTCATGATCCCGAAGCCGTTCGCGCGGCTCACGATCGTGTTCGATGCGCCGGTGCGCGTGCCGGGCGAGTCGGCACGTGATGCGGCCGACGCGGTGCCGATGTTCATCGACCGCATGGCGGCGGTGGCTGCACGTGCCGCTGACTGATCTCGCCGAGCGCCTCTGGTATGGCGACGGCGTCGGCGCGCGCGTCGTGCGCGGCCTGCTCGCGCCGCTGGGTGCGATGTACGGTGGCGTGGTCGCCGCGCGCAACACCCGCTTCGATGATGCACCGGCCGCCCTTGGGCCGATTCCCGCCGTCTCGATCGGCAACCTCACGGTCGGTGGCACCGGCAAGACGCCGGTGAGCGCGTACTTCGCGCGCCGACTGCGCGAGGCAGGTGCGACACCGGCGATCGTGATGCGTGGCTACGGCACCGACGAGGTGCTGGTGCACGGTGCGCTGAACCCCGGCATCCGGGTGGTGGCGAATCCCGACCGCGTGCGTGGCGTCGAGGATGCCGCGGCCTCGGGCGCCGACGTCGCGATCCTGGATGATGCGTTCCAGCACCGGCGGGCGGCGCGCGTGGCCGACGTGGTGTTGTTGAGCGCCGATCGCTGGACGGGGGAGGTCCGCCTGCTGCCGGCGGGGCCATTCCGGGAGCCGCTCGCGTCACTGGGGCGGGCGAGGCTGGTGCTGGTGACCGTGAAGGCTGCCAGCCCCGACCGCATCGCGGCTGCGGTCGCTGCGGCGAGCCGGGTGACGAACTGGACCGTAGTGACAGTCGATCTGGCCCCGGCGTCCTTTGTGCACGCGATCAGCGGGCAGCCTGCAGAGTCCGGAGCGTTCCGGGGCCGGCGGGTGCTCGCGGTGAGCGGCATCGGGGATCCGGGCGCGTTCCACGCGCAGCTGGGCCGGATGGGGGTCGTGGTCGAGCCGCTGGTGTATGCGGATCACCACGAGTTCACGGACACCGACGTCAACCACATCGCGGAGCGTTCGGCGGGTGTCGATGCGGTGGTGTGCACGTTGAAGGATGCGGTGAAGCTCGGCCGTCACTGGCCGGACTCGGCAGTGCCCCTGTGGTATCTTTCACAATTGGTCATTCCGCGCGACGGTGCCGGAGAGCTGGATGCCATCATCCAGACGGTGCTCGCAGCGCGGCGGAACTGGCCACCCTGACCTGACCTTCTCACGCTGGCGAGCTACTCCATGGCGACCGACCTCCGGCTGCCGACGACGAATATCGTCCTTCCCGACAAGGACCGCTTCCTCGACGAGAGCAATCCGTTCGAGGCCATGATGTCGCGCTTCGACCGCGCGGCCGAGCTCCTCGACCTCGACCCCGGGATCTACAAGATCCTGCGCAACCCGGAAAAGCAGCTGATCGTCTCGATCCCCGTGCACATGGACAACGGGGACGTCGAGGTGTTCACCGGCTACCGCGTGCTCTACAACACGTCACGCGGGCCGGCCAAGGGCGGCATCCGCTTCGACATGCAGGTGAACCTCGAGGAAGTGAAGGCGCTGGCTGCGTGGATGACGTGGAAGTGCGCGGTGGTGAACCTGCCGTTCGGCGGCGCGAAGGGCGGCGTGATCTGCGACCCGTCGAACCTGAGCGTGGGTGAGCTCGAGCGCCTGACGCGCCGGTACACCTCGAACATCATCTCGCTGCTCGGCCCCGATTCCGACGTGCCGGCGCCGGACGTGAACACCAACGAGCGGGTGATGGCGTGGGTGATGGACACCTACTCCATGCACATGCGTCACACCGCGTCGGCCGTCGTCACCGGCAAGCCGCTCGAGCTGGGCGGGTCGGCCGGTCGCAAGGAGGCGACGGGGCGCGGATGCATGCTCGTCACGCGCGAGGCGCTGAAGGAGCTGGGGATGCCCGTGCGTGGCACCACGGTGGCGGTGCAGGGCTTCGGCAACGTCGGCTCGACCGCGGCCATGCTGCTCGAGCGCGAAGGGTGCCGCGTGACGGCGATCAGTGACCGCACCGGCGGCTTCCACAACCCGCAGGGCATCGACGTGATGGCCGCGATCGAGTACGTGCGCCGCAATCGCGACCTCGAGGGCTTCATGGGCGGTGACCCGATCAGCAACGAGGAGCTGCTCACGCTGGACGTGGACGTGCTGGTGCCGGCCGCGATGGAGAACGTGATCACGTCGAAGAACGCCGCGAAGCTGCAGGCGAGGATCATCTGCGAGGGCGCCAACGGCCCGACCACTGCGGGGGCCGATGCGATCCTGGAGGAGAAGGGGATCTTCGTGATTCCCGACATCCTCGCCAATGCCGGCGGCGTGACGGTGTCGTACTTCGAGTGGGTGCAGAACCGCGGCGGCTACTACTGGACCGAGGAGACCGTGAACTCCCGGCTGGAGGAGATCATGACCCGCAGCTTCACCGACGTGCGCGCGCTGGCGCGGCAGCACAAGGTGAACATGCGGACGGCAGCGTACATGCTGTCGATCACGCGCGTGAGCACGGTGCACAAGCTGCGCGGCATCTACGCCTGAGGCATGGAGCTCGTCCTGGCGGTGGTCGGTCGCGCGCACGATGCGACGCTCGGGGCCGCCATCGCGGAGTACGAGAAGCGGGCGGCGCGGTACTGGCCGCTCGTGGTGCGCGAGGTGAAGGAGGCGGCGGGGCGGAGTGGCGCCCCCGCCGTCACGCGCCGCCAGGAAGGGGAGCGCCTGCTGGCGGCCTGTGCCCCACGGGGTGAGGTCGTGGCCTGCGACGAGCACGGCGCCGTGATGACCAGCACCGACTTCGCCGCCTGGCTGGGCAAGCTCAGGGACACCGCCACCAGCGTCACCTTCGTGGTCGGCGGCGCGTACGGGCTGGATGACGCCGTGCGCCGCCGCGCGACCCGGCAGCTGGCGGTCGCCCCGTGGACCCTGCCGCACGAGATGGCGCGCCTCGTCCTCACCGAGCAGCTCTACCGGGCCGGCACCATCCTCCGCGGCGAACCGTACCACAAGTGACGCGCCGTGCGCTCGCGCCCGCCGGCGCTATCTTCGCAGGGCAGCGGTGGCGGCGCGAGGGCGCGCGACACCGGATCCCGGTCGTTGCACGGAGGTTCGACGTGGTGTTGCTCGGCGGCGCGGTGCGCCACAACTGTCCGGTGCCAGCCGGTGGAACGCCGGTGGCGGAGATCGCCCGATGTCGATGACCCCGGTGGTGGAGCGGGTGCCGCTCGGCCTCGGGCCCCTGGCCGCCGCCGTGCGCGCCGGCACGCTCCCGGCGGGCAACCTCGAGCTGATCCCGCGCGACCTGCGCTCGTGGCAGGAACAGATCGAGCTGGCACGCGAGCCGATGATGGGGCTCCGCTGGGCCGACACCCTGCGCGAGGCGCTCCGCCCCGCCGGCGCCGCTGCCGCCCGCCTCGCACGCGTGAGTGGCGGGCAGGGCGTGGTGGTCACCACCGGCCAGCAGCCGGGGCTCTTCGGCGGCCCGATGTACACGATCATCAAGGCGCTGAGCGCGCTGGCGCTCGCGGACCGCATCGAGGCCGTGACCGGCGTGCCCACGGCGCCGATCTTCTGGGCGGCCACCGACGATGCGGACTTTGCTGAGGGCGCGCGCACCTGGCTGCCGGTGGGCGGTGCGTTGCAGGACGCCGTGATCGAGGGCGCGCCGCGCGAGGGCACCATGATGTCGCATGCCTTCCTCGGCGACATGGCCGTGCCCGCCGCGCTGTTGCGCCGGGCGGCTGCGGGGGCCGCCTGGCCGGAGTACATCCGCGCGGCCTGTGCGGCCTACCAGGAAGGCACCACGGTCGGCAACGCCTTCGTGGAACTCATGCGCGAGATCCTGATGCCGCTCGGCATCACGGTGCTGAATGCCGCGCACCCCAGCGTGCGACACCAATCGGCGCCATTGCTCCGTCGCGCCCTGGCCGAGGCGTCCGTGATCGATGCCGCGCTGCGCGAGCGCACGGCGGTGCTCCGTGGCGCGGGGTTCACGCCGCAGGTGGAACTGCTGCCGGACCGCTCGCTCGTGTTCGTGGTGCGCAACGGCGTGAAGGAACGCGCCTCGGTGTCGGGGGCGGCGGCGGTGCTCCCGCGGGTGTCGGATGACCTGCTGTCACCCAACGTGCTGCTGCGCCCCATCGTCGAGCGGGCGCTCCTGCCGACGGTGGCGTACATGGCAGGGCCGGGGGAGATGGCGTACTTCGCGCAGGTGAGCGCGGTGGCCGAGGCGTTGCGCGTGGCGTCCCCGCTCGCCCTGCCGCGCACCAGCCTGCGCGTGGTGACGCCCGAGGTGCAGGCCACGCTGGTGGCACACGGCCAGTCGCCGGAGGCGATGCGCGACACCCGCGCCCTCGTCCACACCCTCGCGGCCGATGCCACGCCGGATGCGGCGATGGACGCGCTCACTTCACTGCGCGCACAGATCCACCGCACCATCTCGGCACTGCGGACGGCAGGAACGACGCTGCCGCCGGCCGCGCTCGACGGTGCGGTGGCGCAGTTCACGCACCGTGCCGACCGGCTCGAACGGCGCGTGCTGGCCGCGACCAAGCGATCGATCGGCGAGCGGCTGCGACGCGTGGCGCAGGCACAGGCGTTCCTCTGGCCGCAGCAGGCCCCGCAGGAGCGCGTCGTGAACCCGCTGCCGTGGCTGGCGCGGCATGGCACGCCACTGCTGGATGCGATGCAGCAGGCCTGCGCGGAGGACGCGGCGACGCTGGTGCATGGCGGCGACTGACGCTGCGCCGTCGACACCGCCGCCGGCGCCGCCGCGTCCGGGGCTGCGGGACTCCGGCGCCGTGCTGGTCGCTGCCGGCACGCTGGTCAGCCGGATCCTCGGGTTCACGCGTGACGCGGTGATCGCGCACGTGCTCGGGACCTCCACCGCCGCCGACGCACTCCGCGCCGCGCTGCGGATCCCGAACCTGATGCAGAACCTGTTCGGCGAAGGGGCACTCTCGGCGTCGTTCATCCCGGTGTACGCCAGGCTGCGCACCGGGCAGCAGGACGAGGAGGCGGTGCGGGTGGCGGGCGCGGTGTTCACCCTCCTGGCACTCCTGTCGTCGGTGCTGGTGCTGGTCGGGGTGACCTGGTCGGCCGAGCTGGTGGCGCTGCTCACCCCCGGCTTCGCGGCGGGCACGCGCGCGATCACCACGGCGCTGGTGCGGCTCATGTTCCCGGGCGTGGGCCTGCTGGTGCTGTCGGCCTGGTGCCTCGGGGTCCTCAACAGCCACCGCCGCTTCTTCCTGTCGTACGTCTCGCCGGCGGTGTGGAACCTGGCGATCATCGCGGCGGTGCTGACCGGCCCGCGCACCTCGCTCGAGGACGCGGCGCGGCTGGTGGCCTGGGGGGCGCTGGTGGGCAGCGCGCTGCAGTTCCTCGTGCAGCTGCCGGCGGTGCTGACGCTGGTGCGCGGCATGCGGCTGGACCCGGCGACGGACGATCCGCACGTGCGCACGGTGGCACGCAACTTCGGGCCGGCCCTGATGAGCCGCGGCGTGCTGCAGGTGAGCAGCTTCGTGGACCTGCAGTTCGCCACGATGCTCACGGCGGGCTCGGTGGCGGCGCTGGGCCTGGCCCAGTCGATCACGCTGCTGCCCGTGACGCTCTTCGGGTCGGCGATCACGGCGGCGGCACTGCCCGGCATGTCGTCGGTGCGGGGCGATGGTGACGTGCGCAACGCGGCCTTGCGGGAGCGGCTGGCGGCCAACCAGCGTCGCATCGCGTTCTTCATCGTGCCGTCGGCGGCGGCGTTCCTCGCGGTGGGCGACGCCATCGCGGCCGCACTCTATCGCTCGGGACGCTTCACGGCGGCGGACACGACCTGGCTCTGGGCGATCCTGGCCGGCGCATCGCTCGGCCTCCTCGCCTCGACGCTCGCGCGACTCTACAGCTCGGCCTTCTTCGCACTGCAGGACACGACGACGCCGTTTCGCTTCGCGCTGGTGCGCGTCGGCATCGGCATCGCGCTCGCGTACCTCCTGGGCGTGCGGCTGCCCGGCTGGATCGGGATCGATCCCCGGTGGGGCACCGCCGGACTCACGCTCGCGTCGGGGATCGCCGGGTGGAGCGAGTTCACGCTGCTGCGTCGCGGCCTGCGCGACCGGATCGGTGCGCTGCCGGCGGTGCTGCCGCTCCTGCTCCGGCTGTGGGGCTGCGCGCTGCTCGCTGCCGGCGTGACGTGGGCCGTGCGCGTGCCCTGGCTCGGGCGCAGCGGCGTGCCGCATCGACTGGAATCCGTGGCGCTGCTGGGCGTATTCGCCGTCACCTACGGCGTCGTGACACTCGCCACCGGCATTCCGGAGGCCACCGCGCTCGTCGAGCGGATCCGTCGCCGGCGCGGCGGCGCTGCCACGCGGTAGCTGCCGTAGATTCCGGGATGCCTGGAATGCCCGACATCGTGGCCGGCAAGCTCGCGCACCTGCCCGACTCGCCCGGGGTCTACCTCTGGAAGGACCGGGCGGGGCAGGTGCTGTACGTCGGCAAGGCGAAGAGCCTCCGCTCGCGCGTGCGCAGCTACTTCGCCAGCGACCACGAGGCCAGCGTCAAGACGCGGCACCTCGTGAACCAGGTTGCGGATGTCGAGACGATCGTGGTGCCCTCCGAGGCGCACGCGCTGATCCTCGAGAACAACCTGATCAAGGAGTACCGCCCGCGGTTCAACATCGCGCTCCGCGACGACAAGTCGTATCCGTACATCAAGGTCACCGTGCAGGAGCCGTACCCGCGCGTGTTCGTCACGCGGCGCTTCCTCTCCGACGGCGCGCGGTATTTCGGTCCCTACACCGACGTCGGCGCCATGCGCCGCGCCCTGAACGTGGTGAAGCGGATCTTCACCGTGCGGTCGTGCCGGTACGACATGCCGGCCGAGATGCCGGAGCGTGCCTGCCTCGACTGGCACATCGGCCGCTGCAAGGCGCCGTGCATCGGGCTGCAGGCGCTGGACGACTATCGCGCGATGATCGGCGACGTGCTCCAGTTCCTCGACGGCCGCCCGCAGGACGTCACCCGGCGCGTGCGCGAGATGATGGAGCGCGCGGCAGCGAACCTCGAGTTCGAGCGGGCCGCCGAGCTGCGGGATGCCCTGCTCAAGCTGGAGACCATCGAGGAGCCGACCGCGGTCATGCAGGTGGAGGGCGGTGACCGTGACGTCGTCGGCTTCGCGCGCGACGGGGATGATGCCTGCGTCTCGATCCTCCGGATCCGTGACGGCAAGCTGCTGGCGCGCGACCACCGCTACCTCGCGAACGTGGAAGGGGAGCCGGATGATGCGATCCTGGTGGCCTACCTGCTGCAGCACTACCAGCACCAGTCGGAGCGCGCGCGCGAGCTGCTGCTGCCGTTCGAGCTGGCCGAGCTGGCGCTGGTCGAGGCGTCGCTGGACAGCTCGCGCCTGCGGGTGCCGCAGCGCGGCGCCAAGCGCGAGCTGCTGGACCTCGCGATGCAGAACGCGCGGCACCTGCTGGAGGAGATGAAGCTCACCACCGACGACAGCGACGAGCGCGCCATCGATCCGGTCTACGACCTGCAGCGGGAGCTGGGCCTGTCGGTGGTGCCGCGCAGCTTCGTCTGCTTCGACATCTCGCATGCCCAGGGGCGCGACACCGTCGCGAGCATGGTCTGGTTCGAGAACGGGCGTCCGAAGCGCGCCGAGTACCGCAAGTTCAAGGTCGAGGGGGCCTGGGGCAACGACGACTTCGCGTCGATGAACGAGGTCGTCACGCGGTACTTCTCGCGGCGCGCGTCCGAGGGCCATTCGCTGCCGGACCTCTGCGTGATCGATGGCGGGAAGGGCCAGCTGCATGCCGCGCAGGATGCGCTGGCCGCCATCGGTCTGGGGACCGTGCCGCTCGCCAGCCTCGCGAAGAAGGACGAGGAGGTGTTCCTGCCTGGCCGGAGTGAGTCGCTGCGGCTGTCGCGGCGGTCGCCCGGCCTGCGCCTGCTCCAGATGGCCCGCGACGAGGCACACCGGTTCGCGGTGACGTTCCAGCGCGCGCGGCGCACGAAGCGCACCGTCACCTCGCAGCTGCTCGAGATCCCCGGCGTCGGCCCCACGCGGCGCCGCGCGCTGCTGCACGCGTTCGGCAGCGTGCAGGGCGTGCGGGACGCGGGACTCGACGCCATCGCCGCGGTGCCGGGATTCTCGGCTGCCATGGCGCGGAAGGTCCTTGGCGGGCTTGGCGTGGAGTTGCCAGAGCTCCCTGCGCCGGTGGCGCCAGCACCTGGTGCTGACGCGCCCGGGCTGCCGTCTGCCGCCGTACCGCTCCCCGAGGTGACGTCGCCAGGCGAGCAGTCCGACGACCTGCCTCCCGATGCCGGACACACCCTCACCCGTGCACCCGAATGACGCCCGACTCCGCCGTACCCTGGAGCCTGTACTGCAGTGCCTGCGATGCCACCGCCTCCGGCGGGACGCTCGCTTCGCTCTGCCCGGCGTGCGGCCAGCCCTGGCTCACCGCCGTCACCCTGCCGCGTGACCGGCAGGCGGCGATCGACGGCGCCGCGCGCGGGCTCTGGCGCTACCGCAGCGTGCTGCCGGTCCTGCCCGGTGAACCAGTCGTGGCGCTCGGTGAGGGGTGGACACCGATGCTGGAGGCCCCCGCACTGGCCGAGACCATCGGTGTCGGACGGCTCTGGATCAAGGATGAGGGACAGAACCCCACCGCCTCGTTCAAGGCGCGCGGGATGGCGCTGGCCATCACGCGCGCGCGCGCCCTGGGCGTGGCGGGTGTGACCGTGCCCACCGCGGGCAATGCCGGTGCCGCGCTCGCGGCGTACGCGGCTGCCGCCGGCGTGCCGGTTCGCGTCTACGCGCCGCGCACCACGCCGCCGCCGATCCTCGACACCGTGCTGGCATTCGGCGCGACACTGATCCTGGTGGATGGCCACATCGGCGATGCGGGGCGCCTCGCGCGCGAGTATGCCGAGTCGAACGGCTGGTTCAACGTCGCCACGCTGCGGGAGCCGTACCGCGTTGAGGGGATGAAGACGATGGGCTATGAGATGGCGGAGCAACTCGGCTGGCGGCTGCCGGACGCCTTCATCTACCCGACGGGCGGCGGCGAGGGGACCATCGGCATCTGGAAGGCCATCGCGGAGATGCAGGGTGCGGGCTGGCTCGACCCGATGGAACGGCGGCCGAAGGTGGTGGTGGCGCAGTCGGCGGGGTGCGCCCCGATCGTGCGGGCGTTCGGGGCCGGTGAGGTGGCGGCGACGCCGTGGGTGGACCCGGTGACCTATGCGAGCGGATTGCGGGTACCATCGCCGCTGGGGGACCGGTTGCTGCTCCAGGCCCTGCGCGAGAGCGACGGCGCGGCGATTGCGATTCCCGATGACCGCACGCGGATCGAGACCGCCCGCCTGTCGGCAGCCACCGGCATCGACGCCGCACCGGAGGGTGGCTGTGCGCTGGCCACGCTGGTGGACCTCGTCGGGCGCGGCACGCTCGGGCGGGAGAGTGAAGTGGTGCTGTTCAACACCGGGAGCGGCGCCAGCTACCGGTGGCGCGACTGACGGAGCCGTCGTGGCGACGGCCCGCTATGTTTGATGGTTCTCAGGACGGACTTTCTGCGATGACGCATGGCAACGGTGAGCGCGGCGTGCCGAGCTCTACAATACGAACTCTGGAGAAATTTCGCATGGCTTTCTGGACCACACGGAGTGGCGCTCGGATCCTCGTCGCGCTGGCGATGGCCGGTGGCTCGCTTGGTGCGCAGGCCGCAGCCAAGTGTGACCTGAACCTCCAGTCGCACCCGAAGCTGCTCACGGCCGGGCTGGTGTTCAACGGGATCTTCAAGGCCACCGCCACGCCGGCGGACAAGGCCAAGGGCCTCGCCTCGACCGTGAAGGCCCTCACGGACGACGTGACCGGCTTTCCGGCCAACGTGCAGCCCAGTCGCAACTTCCTGCTCGGCCAGACCTTCCTCGTCTGGCTCGACCAGCCGGGCATCGGCCTCTCCGAGAACCGCGCGAAGATCGGCTACACCGCCGATCCCACCGGCACCATCGACCTCGCCGCGGCGCTCGACTCCGCGTTCGACGCCATCCGCGCCGTGAAGCCGGAGTGCTCCGACTCGCTCAAGCTCTACACGAACGGGCTCTGGGGGCAGCTGATCAACAAGGCCGTGAACTTCACGAACTCGCAGCAGCTCGACTCGGCGGCGCTCTACGCGCAGCGCTCGCTCCTGTTCGACGATCGCCAGTACTACGCATACAACATCATGTCGAACATCGCCATCGTGAAGGACGACACGGCGGGGATGATCGAGTGGTTCAACAAGACGATCGACGTCACGAGTGCCTCGAAGGACACGGCCGTGCTGAAGGTGCGCGACAACATCCTCCAGAACCTCGGGGCCCTGTACACGAATGCGGCGTCGACCGCGACCGGGGCGCAGAAGGACTCGATGACGAAGGCCGCGGTCGCGACGTACCAGCGGTACCTGGCGCTGTACCCGAACGATCTGTCCACCAAGCTGCGCATCATGCGCATGTCGGGCACCACGCTCGACAGCGCCGGTGCGACGCGCTTCGTGGACGAGGTGCTGTCGAACGTCGCTGCCGTGAACGACGCCCAGCTCACCGACGCTGGCGCCGAGCTGACGAAGAACAAGCTGTACGTGCCGGGGCTCCGCCTGTTCGAGGCGGCCCTGAAGAAGAACCCGTACAGCCGCGATGGCCTGTACAACTCGGCCGTGGCGCTGAACAACCTCGAGCGCTTCGACGAGATCCGCCCGTTCTTCGCCCGGCTGAAGGAGATCGACCCGAACAACACCGGCATCTACCAGCTTGCGCGGAACGTGCAGCAGTCGAAGAAGCTGGCCGTGCAGACCCGTGCCAACCGCGGCGTGCGCCCGCGCCCGGGCCAGACGATCATGCTGAACCCGGCACAGCAGGCGCAGATCAAGGTCATCAACGACTCGCTGGTGTACTTCACGTCGGTCGCACAGGCGATGTCCCCCACCGTGGACGTCCGCAGCTTCTCGGTGACCGGTGACGGTGCGAGCTTTGGCGCGGTGGTGCAGGTGCCGCCGGACAAGCCGGCCGCTGCGTTCAGCATCGTGGTGGAGTTCATCGACGCCGCCGGCGCGGTGGTGGCCACCCAGACCGTGCAGACGAAGCAGATCGACGCCGGCGGGTTCGACCAGGTGTCGGCGGCGGGGAAGGGGGCGAGCATCGTGGCCTTCCGGTACCGCGTCGCGAAGTAGCGAAAGCGGGGGCGGTGAAGTGCCGGAAGTCCATGCGATTGCTTGACTTCCGGCCCCTCATCTCCTAGCTTCCATGAGCCGCGCCCCCGGTCTCCGCGGGGCGCGGCTTCGTGTTGCAGGGTGGGTCCGGCAGGGGTCGACGGAGGAGTGCATGGTGCGTGTGGCGGCCGTCGAGGACGGGCAGCTCGGGGCGTCTCTGGGAATCGTGCGCGGCACCGAGCTGCGCGCGGTCAACGGGCGCCCGATCGAGGATTTCCTCGACTGGGAGTTCCTGACCGCCGACGAGGAGTTCACGGTGGACGTGCGCCAGCCTGACGGCAGCGAGCACTCGTGGCGCGTCGTGCGGCCGGAAGGGGCGTCGCTCGGGCTCGAGCTCGAGCCGCCGACGGTGCGCCGCTGCGCCAACCGCTGCGAGTTCTGCTTCATCGAGGGGCTGCCCAAGGGACTGCGCAAGCCGCTCTACATCCGCGACGACGACTACCGCCTCTCGTTCGCGTACGGGAACTTCGCGACGCTGTCGAACGTGAAGGAGCGCGACATCGCCCGCATCATCGAGTACCGGCTCTCGCCGCTGTACGTCTCGGTGCATGCGACGCCATGGGAGGCGCGGAAGGTGCTGCTCAACAACCCGCGGGTCCCCGACATCCTCGGTCAGCTGACCGCCCTGGCGGCCGGCGGCATCCAGTTCCACGGGCAGATGGTGATCGTGCCCGGGCTGACCGACGGCGCGGTGCTGGAGCAGTCCCTCACCGACCTCTGGGACATGCACGAGGCGGTGATCTCGGTGGCGCTGGTGCCGGTGGGGCTGACGCAGTTCTCGCACCTCTACACCGGACGCAGCATGGACCAGGACGCGGCGCGCGCGCTGCTCGACATCGTCGAGCGCTGGGCGGCCCGCGGCCTCCGCGAACGTGGTGATCGCTGGGTCTACGGCTCAGACGAGCTCTACCTGCTGTCCGGGGCGCCGCTGCCCGACGCGGAGCACTACGGCGACTTTCCGCAGATCGAGAACGGGGTCGGTGCGGTCGCCTCGCTGCGCGAGCGCGTGGCCGCCGGGCTCTCGCGCCTGCCGCGCCTGGAGGGCCGGCGCATCGCGGTCGTGACCGGCACCAGCATGGCGCCGCTCCTGCCACCGCTGCTCGAGCGCCTGGCCGCCGCCACCGGCGCCAGCTTCGAGCTGCTGCCCATCGACAACGCCCTGTTCGGCCCGACGACCACCACCGCCGGGCTGCTCACCAGCGACGATTTCCGTCGCGCGCTGGCCGGTCGCACCGGCTTCGATCTCGCGCTGATCCCGGCCGAGAGCATCAACGAGAACGGCGTCTTCCTCGATGACACGAGCTTCGTGTCGCTGCGCGAGGAGTTCCCGTTCCCGGTGTATCCATCGTACGATTTCATCGACGTGCTGGAGGCGGAACCAGCCGTCGGTTCGTCATTCAGGAGTGCTGCGTGAGTATCCCAATCGTTGCCCTGGTCGGCCGTCCGAACGTGGGCAAGTCGGCGTTGTACAATCGCATCATCGGTGACCGGAATGCGGCCATCGTGAGCGAGGTGGCCGGCACCACCCGTGACCGCCACTTCGGGCGTGCCACCTGGAACGGCCGCGACTTCTGGCTGGTCGACACCGGCGGCCTGCCCGAGGACACCCTCGACCCGATGGACGTCGAGATCAAGCGCCAGGTGAAGGAGGCCATCGCCGAGGCCGACCTGCTGCTCTTCGTCACCGACGCGAAGCTCGGCCTGGTGCCGAGCGACGTGAAGGTGGCGGACCTGATGCGCGAGAGCGGCAAGCCGTGGCTGCTGGTCGCGAACAAGTGCGACGAGTTCGGCACCATCGCACACTACGAGTTCTACTCGCTCGGCGCGGGTGATCCGTTCCCCGTCTCGGCGCAGAACAGCGCGGGGATCGGTGACTTGCTGGACGCCGTCACGGAGCAGCTCCCGGAGGGCCTCGAGGAGGAGCCGGACGCGCTGCGGGTCGCGGTCATCGGGCGGCCGAACGTGGGCAAGTCGTCGATCGTGAACCGGCTGCTCGGGGAGGACCGCCTCGTCGTCACCGACGTGGCCGGCACCACGCGCGACGCCATCGACAGCCCCATGCTGTACCACGGGCGGCGGCTGATCTTCGTGGACACGGCGGGACTCCGGCGCCCGACGCGAGTGGATGACGGCATCGAGTTCTACTCGACACTGCGCACCCGGCGCGCGATCGAGCGCGCCGAGATCTGCGTGCTGGTGCTGGACGCCACGCTCGGCCTCGAGAACCAGGACCTGAAGATCGCCTCGCTGGCCTTCGAGGAGGCGGGCCGCGGCCTGATCGTCGTGGTGAACAAGTGGGACGCGAAGGAGGAGAAGGGCGACAAGTCCGCCGCCCACTTCCAGCGCGATGCCGGTGAGAAGGTGCCGTACCTGAAGTTCGTGCCGTTCGTGTTCACGTCGGCCCTCACCGGCCAGCGCGTGACGAAGATCCTCGACCTCATCCTGCAGGTCGAGGCGGAACGGGAGAAGCGGATCTCGACGTCCGAAGTGAACCAGACCCTCGAGGAGCTGGTGGCGCGCCGCCAGCCGCCCCAGGCGGCCGGCCGCGAGATCAAGCTGAAGTACGCCACCCAGGTCGAGGTGTCCCCGCCGGCCATCGGCGTCTGGGGCAACCACCCCGAGCTCGTGCAGGAGCACTACGTGCGCTACCTGCACAACGGGTTCCGCGCGGCCTACGGCTTCACCGGCAACCCGCTGCGCATCCTCATGAAGCGGAAGGGCGACTGATGCATCCCGTGGCCGGCCTCGTGGTGGCGTACCTCGTCGGCTCGATCCCGTCGGCGTTCCTCGCCGGGAAGGCGAAGGGCGTGGACCTGCGGACGGTGGGCAGCGGCAACCTCGGCGCCACCAACGTCTTCCGCACCCTCGGCTGGAAGATCGGGCTCACGGTTTACATCGCCGACTGCCTGAAGGGCTTCCTGCCGGTGGCGCTGCTGCCGGGGGCAACCGGGACGTCCGAGATCGGCTGGCGGATCGGCTACGGCATCGCCGCCATCATGGGCCACGTGAAGCCCGTCTTCCTGCTGGGCAAGGGCGGGGGCAAGGGCGTGGCGACGGCCTCCGGCGTGTTCCTGGCGCTGGCGCCGATGGCGATGGCCTTCGCGATGGTCAGCTTCGCGGCCGTCGTTGCCGCGTCGGGCTACGTGTCACTCGGCTCGCTGGTCTCGGCCGTGGTCCTGGTGGCCGCCGTGGCCCTGCGTGGCACCGGTGGCGCGCCGCTCCTGGTGACCGTGTCGCTGGTGGCCGCGTTCGTGTTCTGGACGCATCGCGCGAACATCGGCCGGCTGCGCGACGGCACCGAGCACCGCTTCGGCAAGCGCGGGAAGAAGGCCGTCGGCGGTGCCGGCCAGGAGTCGGCGTCGTGACGCGCGCGGCCGTGGTGGGCGCGGGCGCCTGGGGCACGGCGCTGGCCGACCTCGTTGCGCGCAACGGCAAGCGCACCGTCCTCTGGGCGCGAGAGGCCGATGTCGTGGCCGACGTGAACACGAACCACCGCAACACGCGGTTCCTGGCCGGCGCGGAGCTGGCCCCGCTGCTCACGGCCTCCGACGACCTGGCGGCGGCGGTGGCCGACGCCTCCACCGTCACCTTCGTCGCGCCGTCACATGTGCTGCGCGGCGTGATCCGGAGCGCGGCGCACGCCGTGCGAAAGGACGCATTCCTGATCGTGGCCACCAAGGGCATCGAGCGTGACACCTTCGCGCTGATGACCGACATCGTCGCCGAGGAGCTGCCCGGCCGGCCGGTGGTGGCACTGTCGGGCCCCAGCTTCGCGGCCGAGGTGGCCCAGCGGCAGCCGACGGCCGTGGTGGCCGCCAGCCGCGACGAGGCGGCCGCGTTACACGCGCAGCGGCTCTTCGCGTCGCCGGAGTTCCGCGTCTACACGCAGCGCGACGTGGTGGGTGTGGAGCTCGGCGGCGCCCTCAAGAACGTGATGGCGGTCGCGACCGGCGTGCTCGACGGGCTCGGGCTCGGCTTCAACCCGCGGGCGGCCCTCATCACCCGCGGCCTGGCCGAGATGACCCGCCTGGGCGTGGCGCTGGGGGCGGAACCGCTCACCTTCGCCGGCCTTGCCGGGATGGGTGACCTGGTGCTCACGTGCACCGGCTCGCTCAGCCGCAACCGCACGGTGGGGGTGGAGATCGGGCAGGGTCGCCCCGTGGACGAGGTGCTGCATGCCCGCGAGACCATTGCCGAAGGCGTGGTCACGACGCAGAGTGCACATGCGCTGGCGCTGGCGCGTGGGGTGGACATGCCGATCGTGCGTTCGATGCACCGCATCCTCTTCGAGGCGATGCCGCCGCGAGATGCGATCACCGACCTGATGGCACGCGCGCTGCGTGCAGAGAGCGACTGATGGCTGTGGCATCGCGCGAGCCCGTCCAGGAGTTCTTCTCGATCGGCGAGGTGTGCTCGCTGACCGAGCTGAAGCCGCACGTGCTGCGCTACTGGGAAGGGCAGTTCCGCTTCCTGAATCCGGCCAAGAACCGGTCCGGCAACCGCGTGTACCAGCGGCGCGAGGTCGAGCTGATCCAGCTCGTCAAGCACCTGCTCTACACCGAGAAGTACACGATCGAGGGGGCCAAGCGGCGCGTGGATGAGCTCCGCAAGTCCAGCGACCTGCGGCCGAGCGCGCGCCAGGCACTGGAAGTCGCGACATGGACGAGCATCGAGACGGAACTGCGTGAGATCCTGCGTGACCTCACGGCACCGGTCACGCGCGCCGGCGGATGATGGTGCGCGCGGCGTGCGTGATCCCCGCCTACGACGCGGCGGCCAGCATCGCCGACGTGGTGCGCGGGGTGCGCGCGAGTGCGCCGTCGCTGCTGGTCATCGTCGTGGACGACGGCTCGCAGGACGGCACGCAGGCCGCGGCGCTGGCGGCCGGCGCCGATGCCGTGCTCCGTCACGACCGGAACCGGGGCAAGGGACGCGCCCTGCTCACCGGCTTTGCGCATGCGTTCGCGCTGTCGCCGCGCATCGATGCCGTCGTGACGATGGATGCCGATGGCCAGCATGATCCCGCCGCGCTGCCGGCGCTGCTGATGGCACTCGAGACGGCCGACCTCGTGCTTGGCGCGCGCCGCCGCCGCGGCACCTCGATGCCGCTGCACCGACGCCTCGCCAACGGCCTCTCCACCCGGGCCATCGCCTGGTGCGCCGGCCAGCCGGTGCGCGACGCCCAGTGCGGCTTCCGCGGCATCCGTCGCGCCCTCCTCGAACGGGTGCCGCACGTCGGGGAGCGCTACGAGGCCGAAACGGCGTTCGTCATTCGCGCCGCCCGCGCAGGCGCTATCATCGCAGAGACCGAAATCCCCACGCGCTACGGCCCGCCGAGCCACTTCCGCCCGCTGCGGGATGCGGCACGGGTCGTGGCCACCATCTGGTCCCACCGCCCATCCCGCTCGATCGCATGCGACTCCTCCTCACCAACGACGACGGCATCCTCGCCCATGGTCTCGACTGCCTGGTCCGCGCCGCCGAACCGCTGGGGGAGGTGACGGTTGTCGCCCCCGATCGCGAACAGAGCGCGACCAGCCACTCGCTGACGCTGCACCACCCGCTGCGCCCCGTGCGACGCGGGGAGCGTCGCTGGCAGGTGGATGGCACGCCCACCGACTGTGCGATGCTCGCCATCGAGGCCCTGATGCCCGAGCGCCCGGACTTCGTGCTCAGCGGCATCAACCACGGCCACAACATGGGCGAGGACGTGCTGTATTCGGGAACCGTGGCGGCGGCCATGGAAGGGCTCTCGCTCGGTGTGCCGGCGATCGCCCTCAGCTTCGCCGGCGGCGACCTGCGCGCCGACATGACCAAGCTCGACGAGCTGGTGGCGCCGCTCACGGACCTGCTCGGTCACCTGATGTCGCTGGACATGCCGCGGGGGACGCTGCTGAACATCAACCTGCCGCCGCGGCGTGGCGAGGAGGTCGCGGGGGTCCGGCTGACACGGCTCGGGCGCCGCGCCTACTCGAATGCGCTGGCGAAGATGCAGGACCCGTGGGGCCGTCCGATCTACTGGATCGGCGGCGGCTCCATTTCGTGGGAGGGCGACGCGGATTCGGACTTCCGTGCCGTACAGGACGGTTACATTAGCGTCACTCCCCTCCACCTCGACCTGACACACCACGCCATGCTCGACGCGTCGCACACCTGGTGGCGAGCGCCCTCGTGACCGTGCACGAAATGCGCGGCCCGCGGCGTCGCCTGATCGAGACGCTGCAGGCGAACGGGATTCGGGACCTGGCCGTGCTGCGCGCCTTCGACGAGGTGCCGCGGCATCTTTTCGTGCCGACGGGCGTGAGTCACCGGGCGTATGAGGACAGCGCGCTGCCGATCGGCTCCGGCCAGACGATCTCGCAGCCGAGCATCCATGCGCTGTACCTGGATGTCCTCGGGCTGACGGGCCGGGAGCGCGTGCTCGAGGTGGGCACGGGATCGGGATTCCAGACTGCGCTGCTGGCGCGACTGGCAGCGCAGGTGTTCACGATCGAGCGCGTGAACGCCCTGATGGATCGCGCGAAGGAGGTGCTGCGCAGCCTCGGCGTGAACAACGTCTCGTTCCTCGTCGGTGACGGGACGATCGGGTGGCGCGAATACGGGCCCTACGACGCGATCCTCGTCGGTGCCGGCTCTCCGACGGTGCCGCAGCCACTCATCGACCAGCTGGCGGTGGGCGGTCGGCTGTTGTGCCCGGTGGGCGACCGGGCGAAGCAGGAGGTGGTGCTCGTCCGGCGCGACCTGAGTGGCATCCGGACCACGACGATCACGGACGCGCGCTTCGTGCCGCTGGTCGGCACACACGGGTGGGTCGAGGGCGCGCCGACGTGACCGACGGGCTCGGCCGCATCACTCCGACCGGCACCATCCTGCACATCATCGTGCACGGGAAGGTGCAGGGGGTCGGCTTCCGCTGGTTCGTGCGCACCGAGGCGCGCCGGCTTGGCCTGGCGGGGTGGGTGCGCAACCTGCCTGATGGCACGGTGGAGCTTCGCGCGTCGGGCATCGCACAGTTCCTCGCGGCGCTCGAGCAGGCCGTGCAGCGTGGACCGGATGGCGCTGCCGTGACCCAGATCTCCCCGGTCGCGCAACCCACCCCGGATTCCCGCACCGACACGCCCTATCCCTTCATCATCCTGCGCTGATGCCCGCGTCCCACGAAGCGCAGGAACGCCTGCGCCCGCTGATCCGCGAAGTCCGGAACTATCCGATCCCGGGGATCAACTTCCGCGACATCACCCCGCTGCTTGGCGACGCCTCGGGCTTCGCGATGGCGGTGGTCGGGATGATCACGCCCTGGCGCGACGCGGGCATCACCCACGTGGTGGGCATGGAGAGTCGCGGGTTCATGTTCGCCGCGCCGGTGGCGCTTGGCCTCAATGCGGGCTTTGTGCCGGTGCGGAAGCCGGGGAAGCTGCCGCGGACCGTCCTGCGCGAGGCGTACGCCCTGGAATACGGCACCGATGCCCTGGAGATGCACGCGGATGCGCTCCCGGAGGGGTCGCGGGTGCTGATCGTGGATGACGTGCTGGCGACGGGAGGCACCGCGCGGGCCGCTGCGCGCCTCGTGGAGAACGCCGGGGCGCTCCTGGTGGGATTCGGCTTCTGCATCAGCGTCGAGGCCCTGAACGGCCGTGCGGTGCTCGGCGCGGCGCGGGTCGAGACGCTGCTGGAGTACTGAGCGGCGCGCCGCTGGCTGACGCCTCGGCGGGGGCACGTTAATTTGCGGTTCGGCCCCCGTAGCTCAGGTGGATAGAGCAGCAGTTTCCTAAACTGTTGGCCGGGCGTTCGAGTCGCCCCGGGGGCACTGCAGTCGGGAAGTCACGGCCGGCCGTGGGCACGGGAGCGGTCCGCTCGCGTGCCCCGGCGGCGTCAGGGCTGCGGCAGCCGCTGCCGGTCGATCTCTCCCTTCGGCGTGCGCACCCAGCGGTCCGCCGGTACGAGGCGAACCGCCTGCACCCACGACTGCAGCGTGCCGAGCCGCGCACGCACCGCCGCCTCCGCGCTCACGCCGTCAGCCGTGGAATGGAGCACGTCGATCGACCTGCCATCGCCGCTGGTGAGCACCACCTCCGACACCTGCGGCAGCGCCTCGCGGATCGTGTGCTCGAGCGTCGCCACGTCGACCTGCGTGCCGTTCGCGAGCTTGAACGACAGCGACGCCCGTCCGCGGTGCACGTACACGCCACCCTCGATCGTCACGCGGTCGTCGGTGCGGTGCCAACGGTCCGGATCGAGCGCGTGAAAGGAGCCGTGCTCCCACGTGCCGGCGCAGGCGTTCGGCCCCCGGAACGACAACACGCCGTCAGCCTCGATCCGTACCTCGCAGCCCACCGGACGCCCGAGGATGAACGGCCTGAACTCCCCGGGATCTCCGAGCATGATTCCCGGGCTCGCCTCGGTCTGCCCGTAGCCGACGCGCAGGCGCGTGCCCGCGAGGATGGGGACCAGGGCGGTGTCGATCGCCGCCCCGCCTACGATGCCGCCGTGCACGCGCCGCAGCAGCGCGAGCCCGTCGTCCTGGGCCGCGAGTCGCATGACCGTCAGCGGCACCATGCTCAGGTGCGTGACGTCCTGTGCCCGCGCGACGCCGACGATCGCGTCGGCCGTCCTGGCGGGCGCCGCCGTCACCACGATCCGCCGCGCACGCAGCAGTGCGGGCAGGAGCCCGAGCACCAGGCCGAACGCATGATGCCACGGCAGGATGCCGTGCACGCATTCTCCCTCGACCGCCAGGTGCGGCAAGTGGCTCGAGAGCACGGCGAGCACTCCGGTGTCGGAGAGGCCGATCCACCGCGCGCTGCCCATGGTGCCGGAACTGCGGAGCAGGAACGCGAGCGTGTCGGTGCGCTGCAGCGCACGCTGGGGCTGCAGCGGACTGCCGGGTGGCCCGCCCGTGCGCGCGGGAACGGCGACGTTCGGGTGCGACGAGTGCAGCGCCACCGCGAGCCGCGCATCGAGCTGGCCAAGCAATGGCACGACATCCTCACGCTCGGGCACGGGCGCGAGCGTGATGCCGTCGGCGAGCGTCGCCGCGAGCAGCTGCACGAATGCCGCGCCGTTCGGCAGCGCGCAGACCACGCGGTCACCGCGCGCGATGCCGGCACGGCGCAGGGCGCGCGCCCAGTCGTTCGCGCCGTGGTGCAGCGCGGTGGCGGACAGGCGCACACCGTCCGCCACCAGGTCGGCGGCGCCCGGAGCCTCGAACATGTCCTGCAGTGCCGAGTTGCCTGACATCGTCACGTCGTCGCTGGATGCATGGGCGGAACGTACACCGGCACCGTGGCACCACGTGGCCCGCGTATCAGCGCCAGCCGTCCCACAGCGACGCGAGGTCGCGGGCGCCGAGCGGCGACGGCGTCGCCTGCAGCCCACCGAGGAAGGCCGCATGACCCAGCGCCCGCTCGGCGCTCCACCCGGCGGCGCGGAGTTCACACAGTGCGGTGTCACCTGTCGACTTGCTGAGCTTGGCGCCATCAGGGCGGGTCACGAGCGGATGGTGCAGCACGAGCGGCGCCACCGTCCGCCCGAGCATCCCGCCGAGTAGAAGCTGTCGCCCAGTGGAGTCGAGGAGGTCGTCGCCGCGGATGATGAGCCGGACGTCCTGCCGGATGTCGTCCACGACCACGGCGAACTGGTACGTCCAATGCCCGTTGCGGTCGCGCACGAGCAGGTCGCCGCACTGCGCCGCCGGCACTTGGTGCAGCGTGCCGTGTCGGAGGTCGTCGAACAAGACCACGCCGTCATCGATGCGGACCCGCCGGGCCGGCGTCTCGTCGGCGGGCACCCGGGCCAGGCGGCAGGTGCCGGGATACCGGCGTTCCAGCGCGTCAGGACCGGTGCCATCGACGGCGATCTGCCGGCGCGAGCAGCGGCAGGGATAGATCCTGCCATCGCGGTCGAGTGCATCGAGCGCGGCGTGGAATGGCGCGGGATCCGCGTGCTGCCGAAGGGGTGCAGGGAATCCCGCAGCGAGGTTGTCGCCATGCAGCCCCAGCCACTCCAGGTCCTCGAGGATGCCGCGGTCGAACTCGTCCCGCGCACGCAGGCGGTCGTGGTCCTCGATCCGAACCAGCACCAGGCCGCCGAAGGCGCGCGCGATACTCCAGACGAACACCGCGTTCACCGCATGTCCGAGGTGGAGCCGGCCGGTCGGCGCCGGGGCGAACCGCGTCCGCCAGCCTGGCTGGAGCGCCGCCCGCAGTCGCGCGCGCAGCGCCACGTGCGCAGCTTGGGGCAGGGCGGGGTTCACGCCGCGCGAATCTGCGTGGCGCAGGACCACATCACAATGGCCAACCTCTCCAGCACATGGCGTACGACCAGGCGTACTTCGACAAGTGGTATCGCAGCCGCACCCATCGGGTCCGAACGCCGGCCCAGATCCGCCGCATCGTCGCGTTCACGGTGGCGGCGGCGGAGTACGTGCTCGACCGGCCGATCCGGACCGTGCTGGACGTGGGCGCCGGCGAGGGGCACTGGCAGCCGATCCTGCGGGCGCTCCGGCCGCGGCTCACCTACATCGGCGTCGAGCCGAGCCAGTATGCGGTCAGCCGGTACGGGCGCCGCCGCAACCTGCGACTCGGCTCGGTGGAGCGGCTGACCGAGCTGTCGCTGCACGAGGAGCATCCCGAGGGGTTCGACCTGGTCATCTGCTGCGGTGTGCTCAACTACGTGCCGGCGAAGCACATCGGTGCCGCGCTCGAGCAACTCCAGCTGCACACCGGGGGCCTGGCGTGGCTGGAACTGTTCACGCGGGACGACGAGATCGAGGGCGACGTGGCCGAGCTGACGCCGCGCGCGCCGGCGTGGTACCGGGACCGGTTCTCGGACGCGGGCTACGTCCCCTGCGGCCTGCACCTGTACGCGCCGCTGGACCTGGCCGCCGGCCTGACGGCGTTCGAGACCGCGGCTCCGAGGTGACCGGCCTTGACCGTCTCCAAAGGCGAGCGAACGCTCGATTTTGGTGTCCCGCCGCGACCCGGGTAAGCTGTCCGATCGCCAACTTCGCGGCATATTGGAACCAGCCGGCCTCAGCACTTCCCACGATTAGAGCAAACTTATATAGTTTGGTTGTTGTGTCGTCCTCCACCCAGAACGATCACACTCACGCGTATCCTGCCGACGCTGGCACTTGCGCACCCCACTTTCCGCAGTAAGGACGCGCTCGCTCGTCACGTGAGCGCATGGGTGGAATCGTCTGTATGGCAGCGCGATCGGACTACGGTACGCAATCGGGATTCGTGGGATCATCACGACTGGCCTGGCGCTCCTCGCATGCCTGGCACCAGGGTGAACGCGTCTGGAGCACCACCAACGCGCACGTCGACGTGTGGATCGAGTTGCTGCACGCGCTCGACCTGGAGCCGGCTCCGGTGCTCTTTCCGGCCCTCTGCGCCGACTTCGAGGGCGACCAGTGGACGATGCCCGGTGTCGCTGCCACCGACCTGTGGGCGACCTACGGCATCGCGGTCGAGGAACTCCGCGTCTGGCGCCCGCTGCTGGCGCACTTCGTGGAGCAGTTCGACCGCGGCAATGCGGTGCTGGTGGAGGTCGACGAGTTCCACCTGCCGGACATGATCGGCAGCACCTACCAGCGTGCGCACGAGAAGTCGGTCATCGCCGTCACCGGCTACGACCGGCACGCACACACGCTGCGCTACATCCACGGCGCATTCGGCGGTTCGGTCGGCGGTGAGGATCTCGACGCGCTGCTGGAAGCCGGCATCGGGAGTGCCCAGCTGCCGCCGACCGCCCGCGTGGTCAAGCTCGACCGCCTCACCCCGCGCTCCGCTTCCGAGCGGGCACAGGTCGGCATCGCACTCGCGCGCTTCCACGCCACTCGGCTGCCGGCCAGGAATCCGGTGCGAGGCTTTGCCGATGCCCTGCGGCCGCACAGCGGCTGGCTCTCCGGCGGTGATGCGGAGCACTACCAGCGCTGGGCCTTCGCCACGCTCCACCAGTGCGGGGCGAGCTTCGAGATCGGCGCCGATGTGTGCGCCTGGCTCGCGCAGCATGGCGAGCCGGTGATGGGTGCGGTGCCGCACCTGCGCATGGTGTCACAGGCGGCGCGCGCCCTGCACCAGCGCCTCGTGCGGGTGCCGCAGTCGGGACGGATGCCCGACGTGTCGCAGACGGTGGACGACATGGCGCGCTCGTGGGACGATGCGATGGCGATCCTCCGTCCGCACTTCGCGAAGTAGGCAGCGCGCCGGCGGGCTGGTCGTGGCTGGCGCTGGTCCGGCGACGTGAGCGGGGCCTGCGCACCGTGCAGGCCCCGCGTCACATGCGCCGTGTCGTCGACGGTGTCAGCGGCCGAGCTGCCGCGTGATCACGTCGCGCACCACGCCAAGCACGCGCGTCACGCCCTCGGGCGTGTGATCCCCCATGTGGCCGATGCGGATCGTCCGGTCCCTGAGCGCACCATAGCCTGACCCGATCATGTATCCCGCCGCGGCGACGCCCGCGGCCACTCCCGGTCCCGTGAGGGTCGCCGGCAGCGTCACGCAGGTCACGGTCGGCGAGCGCCCGTCCGCCACCGCCAGCACACCAAGCGCGGGATCGAGCTCGCGCGACAGCTGCTCGGCCCACGCGATCGTGATCGCCTGCATCTCGCGGTGACGCGCCGCGCGCTGCGCGATTCCCTCGTCGCTGATCGCGGCCACCTGCGCGGCGAGGGCGTAGAAGAGCGAGATCGCCGGGGTCTGCGGCGTCTGGTGCTTCGCCGCGTAGTTGTCGATCTCGACGAGGTCGAAGTAGGTGCCGCGGTCCGCGTTCGCCGCCGCCGACTCGATGAACGCCTGGCTGGCCACGCCGAGCGCCAGGCCGGGCGGGAGCGCGAGCGCCTTCTGCGAGCCGGTGAAGACGAAGTCGAGCTGCCATGCATCGGTCTCGAGCGGCGCACCACCGCAGCCGGTGACGCTGTCGACGAGGATCACGGCACCATGCGCATGGGCCGCGCGGGCAATGCCCTCGATGTCGTTGAAGGCGCCGGTCGATGTCTCCGACTGCGCGACTGTCACGACCTTGGCCCCGCTCGCCTGCAGCAGCGCGTACACCCGTTCGGCGGTGTGGTGCATGCCGGGCGGGACGTCGTCGCGCACCACGGTGCGACCGCAGCTGCCGGCCACCTGCGCGAAGCGCTCCGAGAAGGCACCCATCACCAGTGACAGGACGGTGCCCGGCGGGGCGCTGCGGATCGCCGCTTCCATCAGCCCCGTGGCCGACGACGTCGACATGTACACCGGCCGCGTGGTGCGGAAGATCGGCCGCATGCCATTGTCACACCGGGCGTAGATCTGCTCGAACCCGGCACTGCGGTGCGGCATCATCGGCCGCGCCATCTCCTGCAGGATCTCCGGGCGCACCTCGGTGGGGCCGGGAAGGAAGAACGTGCCGTTGGTGAGCATCAGTGGGCGTGGACGATGGTGGAGAGTGCCGTGAACGAGTCCGCCTCGCCCGCGGCCAGTGCGACGACGTTGGCGCGGCGGGCCACACCGGTGAAGGCGATGAAGTGATCGACGATGCCGGCCAGCTCGGCATCGGTGGCGCCGTCGCCCGCAGCGAGAACGGGACGGGGCAGTCGGAGCGACTGGACGACCAGTGGCTTGCCGCCGGCCCGCGCCAGCACCGCCGGCTCCCGCACGTGCGCCGCGACGCCGTCGTCGTCGTAGGTGACGTCGACGGCATGTACCCGGTCGCGCGGGACGCCGAGCCAGTCCGCGAGCGGCAGCAGCGCATCGCGAAGCCCGCCGCTGACGAGGTCCACCCGCACGCCCTCGGCCTGCCAGGCCGCGATCGCCTCGCGCGCGCCGGGCAGCACGGTCGCGATGTACTCGCGCCCGAGTGCTGCCAGCTCGTCCCGTGTCGGCCGGATGATGGCGAGCCGGCGCCCATAGACCTCGCCGAGCGTGATCCGGCCATCCATCGCGTCCGAGGTCAGCGCCACGATCAGGCGGCTCACGCTCGCGTCGCGCAGCCCGGCCAGCCAGTCGATGCCCTCGATCGCCGAGACGGTCGAGTCGACGTCGAGCACGACCGACTGGAACGCGGTCACAGGATGTTGCCCGGTGCGAGCAGGCCGTGCGGGTCCAGCTCGTGCTTCACGGCGCGCATGAGGGCACGCTGCGTGGGTGACACCTGCAGCGGAAGCCAGCGCGCCTTGACCTTGCCGATGCCATGTTCCGCCGCCACCGTGCCGCCGAGTCTGATCACCTCGCGCAGTGTCTCGCCGACGGCATCGGTGATCCGCTCGAGTTCCGCGGCATCGCGGGCGATGAAGTTCTGGTGCGGATGCCCGTTGCCGGCGTGTCCGAACGTCACCGGCTGTTCCAGTCCGCGTGACTCGACGGCCGCCTGTGACGCTGCCAGCGCCCGGCCCAGCAGCCGGTACGGCACCGCCCAGTCGGTGGACACGCGGCGCCCGCCCGAGGCCCGGTGCGGGGCCGCGCGTTCGTGCATCGTGGCCGGCACGGCATGCCGCAGGCGCCGCGCGTCACGGAGTGCCGCCTCACCATCGTAGACGCGGATGTCGTCCTCCGCGGCGTGATGGGCATGCGCCAGCGCGAGCCAGTCGTCGAGCGGCGGTTCATCGCCGTCGCGGCCGGAGAGTTCCGTGTAGATGAGCGCGGACGCCCCGGCAGCCCAGCCCGGATCCTGCGCCGCCGCGCGCGCGATGGCGAATGCACCGGCATCGAGGAACTCGAGGCATCGTGGCGCGAGTGCCGCCGACTCACGCGCCGCGACCACGAACGCCAGCGCGTCGCCGATGGTGGGGAAGGGGATCGCGAGCCCGATCACCCACGCGGGCAGGTCGAGCAGCGCCAGCTCGGCCTCGAGGATCACGCCAAGCGTGCCCTCGCTGCCCACGAACCAGTCGACCAGGTCGTGCACCGGCGCGTAACCCACGGTGTTCTTCTCGAGCGCCGTGCGCCGGAGTTCCAGCACCTCGCCGGTCACGAGGGCGACGGTCAGGCCACGCACGTGCGGCCGGATGGCGCCGTAGCGCAACGACCGTGCGCCGGAGGCATTGCACGCGATGGCGCCACCGACGGTGCAGTCCTCCTCACTCGTGGGGTCAGGCGCCAGCAGCCATCCCTCCGACGCCAGGCGGCGCTTGAGCGGGCCAAGCAGCTCGCCGGGAGCCACGCGCACCGTGCGTGTGCTGGCATCGACGTCGTGCACACCGGTGAGGCCGCGCAGCGAGAGCAGCATGCCGCGATCGGTGAGGGAGGCGGCCGTGGTGCTCGTCTGGCCGCCGGCCGCGGTCACCGGGACGCGGTCCCGCTGCGCCTCGGCGAGCAGCGCCACGACCTCGTCACGCGTGCCCGGGCGGGCGACGGACTCGGGAACGAGCTCGAGCCCCGAGGCATCGCGACTGACGCTCTCGCGCACACCGGCGTCGGTCGTCACGCACGGGAGCGTCATCCGCAGGTCACGCCGCGGGGGTGCTGTCGCCACCACCAAAGCGCACGATCGTGGCCGTGCGGACATCGGGCAGCGCCAAGAGCGTCGCGCGCAGCGCCGGCGCCACCACGCCATCCACCGAGATCGCGGCCAGCGCCTCACCACCCTGCGCCAGTCGCGCCTGGTGGTACTCGGCGATGTTCACGTGTGCGTCGCCAAGCACGGTGCCGACGCGCCCGATCACGCCGGGCACGTCGTTGTTGGTGAGCACGATCATCGTCTGCCGTGGCGTGACGTCGACATGGAACGCGCCGATGCGCATCACGCGCGCCGTGCCGCCCTTCGGGGCCATCGCCGCCACGCCGATCTCACGCACGCCGCCACCGAGCGACAGGTCGATCGTGGCCGCCTGGTCGGCGCCGGTGAGCTCGCCGATCGACAGCTCGATGCCACGGGCCTCCGCCATCGCGCGGGCATTGATCAGGTTCAGGCGGCCGTCGTCGATCACGCCCTCGAGGATCCCGGCGCAGGCGGCGGACAGCAGTGCCGCACCGGCGCCGACGAGGTCGGGACTCACGCGCAGGCGCACGCGCTGGATGATGCTGATCCCCTGGTCCAGCAGCAGGGCGCGCGCGATCGCCGCGGCGCGCTGGGACATCAGCAACGCCGGCTGCAGCTCCTTCCATTCGGTGCCGGAGACCGTCGCCACGTTGAGCGAGCGCGTGAGTTCTCCATGGAGCAGCGCATCGCGCACGGCCTCGCAGACATCGACCGCCACGTTGCGCTGTGCCTCGGCCGTCGACGCCCCGAGGTGCGGCGTGAGCAGCACGTTCGGCAGCGTGCGCAGCAGGTGCTCGGCCGGCAACGGCTCCTGCGCGAAGGCGTCGATGCATGCACCGCGCAGCAGCCCCGATTGCAGCGCCTGCGCCAGTGCCGTGTCATCCACGATCCCGCCGCGCGCCAGGTTGCAGAGCACTGCGCCGCCCGGCAGGCGCGCGAGTTCGCGGCGGCCGAACATCCCCGTGGTCTCGGCGGTCAGCGGCGTGTGGATCGTGAGGATGTCCGCCTCAGCCAGCAGCACCTCGAGTGACGGTGCCCGCTGGATGCGCAGCGCGCGGAACCGCTCGTCACCGACGTACGGATCGTACCCGATGACGTCCATGCCGAAGGCCAGCGCCCGGGTGGCAACCTCGGAGCCGATGCGTCCGACGCCGACGATGCCCAGCGTGCGACCCTTCAGCTCACTGCCCAGCAGCGCCGATCGATCCCAGCGTCCGGCGTGCATGGACGTGTCGGCGCGCACGATGTGCCGGAACAGCGCGAGCAGGGAACCGAAGAGCAACTCCGCGACCGCGACGGTGTTGCCGGCCGGCGCATTGATGACCGCGATGCCGAGCTCGGTCGCAGTGGCCATGTCGACGTTGTCCACGCCGACCCCCGCACGACCCACCACGCGGAGGCGGGCGCCGGCGCGGAGGAGGTCGCGGCTGATGCGCGTCGCGCTGCGGCCGACGATCGCGTCGTAGTCAGGGATCCGCGTCAGCAGGTCGGCCGCGGGAAGGGTCGGGACTTCGTCCACCTGCAGTCGCGGTTCTGCGAGCAGCAGCGCAAGTCCATCGGGGTCGACTTCATCCGTCACAAGCACGCGATAGCGCATGCGGCTCCAGGGCAGAGTGGGGAATCGCGCGCCTCGCGCGCAACAGGAGGAAATCTATCAAGCCCGGCAATGGTCGCGGTGCACAAACAAAGAGCCCCCGGCGGATGGCCGGGGGCGGGTGGTTGCGGTGGCGCGCGGTGTCAGGGAATCGGCGCGGACTTGTCCGTGGTCGTGTCGGCATCGGCCACGAGGCGGACGGCGCCACGGAAACGGCGCGCACGCGGGTCGAGCAGGCTCTCCACCACACCGACGCCGGGGCGGCTGGCGTGCACGTAGCGTCCGTTCCCGGAATAGATCGCGATGTGCGTGATCCGGCGGCCGGTGCCGAACGTGAGCAGGTCGCCCGGCTTCATGCGATCGAGATCGCGGCCGACGCTGATCCCGGTGTACGCCTGCTCGTTGGCGGTACGGGGCAGGCTGACGTTCAGCCACGACATCACGTACTTCACCAGGCCGCTGCAGTCGAAGGCGCGACCGGGGATCTCGGCGCCCCAGACGTACGGAGTCCCGATCTGCTGGCGCGCGACGGAGACGATGGAATCGCGCAGCTGGTCGGCCGATTCCGAGACGAACGACGCCTGCGCCACCACCGGGACGACCGGGCCGAGGTTGCGGACGACGGCCCGGCGGCCGCGACGGCTGGTGACCCGCCGCCGGCCGGACGACGCCCGGCTCGCCTTGCCGCGACGGGATGCTGCCTTCGCCCGGGAGGGACGTGCCTGACGGGCGGTGCGGCTGGCGCGCGCCCTGACGCGCGGCTTCGGCTTCGGCTTGGCCATGCTGACGCTCGCGGCGACCGATCCGGCGCTCGCGCGTTCGGCCTCGAGCATGGTCGGCGCCGAGAGCGTGGCCGCGACCATCGCGATCAGCGGCAACAGGCGGCGCACGGCGCGGGCGAGGGAGATCGGCATTGGCATGGAGGTAAGGGTACCTGAACGCATCACCGAGCACAGCGGACTCTCGACGACTCCTTTTGCAGCGACCTGACCAGACACTCAGGTCCGGACATGACGCGTCCGGTCGCCCGGAAAGGGACGCGTCGCCGTCGCCTGGGGTCACGTGCGGGCGGGTCGCTCCCGCGCAGGCGAGTCACGGCACAGCCCTTCGGGGCAGAAAGCCGGCGCTGCCGCTTGTCGTGGCCGTCTGGACCTGCGAACTTATCCGGCTGTAGCTGGACCGCCCCCGTTCGGCGGTCGTACTGCCTCGGGGCCCGGCTGGCGCCCCTCGTCTCCAGACCTGTCACGATGTCGGATTTCGAAGAAAGCGGGCTCGACTCGGCTGCCACCTGGTTCAAGGCGAACCAGAAGCCCGTGTCCCTGGCCCTCGGTGGCCTGGTGGTCGCGGTCGCGGCGATCTTCATCTGGCAGAAGTCGGCCGAGACGAAGATCCAGAATGCCGAGCGCGCGTTTTTCCAGGCGCAGACGGCGACTGCGCAAAACCCGGCCAACGCCGTGACCGAGTTGGAGAAGGTGGCGACGCGCTATGCGGGTACCTCGGCTGGCGACCGGGCGGCGCTGCTGGCCGCGCAGTCGCTGCTCTCGCAGGGGAAGACGCCGGAGGCCATGAAGCGTCTGGATGCGCTGGTGGCCGGTGGCGGGGCATCACGGCTGGGCTCGACACTGCAGACGCTGCTCGCCGCGGCGTACGAGAACCAGAACAAGCCGGCCGAGGCCGCCAAGGCGTATCTCGCGGCGGCCGCAGTGAGCCAGGGCGATGCGAAGATCCAGCGCCAGGCTGACGCGGCGCGCGCCTTCATGGCGGCTGGCAACACGGTCGAGGCGATGAAGCTCTGGACCGAGCTGGCGAAGGACGAGAGCGGCCCATTGGCTGCGGAAGCGCACGTCCGGCTCGGCGAGCTGGCCGTCAAGCAGTAACCGAGGCCGCACACGGCCGTTCAGCGCGATGCTGCGCATCACGTAGACGGGGCGGCTGTGAGGTCAGGGCACGGAAATCGAAGAGCCACCGGCTGCGCGCACCGCAGTCCGGTGGCTACTGTTTTTCCGTCATGCCGAGCTTCACCGGCTGCTCCAGGAATGCGCGTGCGCCAGCCACCTCGAACCGGGTGGACGGAATGGCGGTGCCGTCGGCGATGAGCAGCAGCTTCTGGACGCTCGCCTCCGCAGCACCAAGCGTCGCCGGAAGCCAGTTGCCGGCCAGCGCCCGGTTTCCTGATCGGGTCTCGAGCACCACGATGTGCTGTCCCCGGCCAGCGGGGACGGCCGGCTGCCGGGCATAGAGGCAGAGGTCAAGGGCGTCCGGATCAGCCGGGACCGAAAGGCCGGCGCCGGCAAGGCTCCGGGCCATGAAGGCAGACATCCAGATGCACGGCGTGCCCGAGGCGTCGTCGCGCGGAAGGCCGGTCGGATCATACGGACGGCGGGGCCGGCTGCATTGGGTTGAGCGGACCGCCTCCGTCCGGAGCGTGATGTCAGGCGGCTCGGGGTTGGTGAGGTCGACCAGGTTGCCGATCAGCGTCGTGCCGCCATAGATCCGGGACGTGCAGCCGAGCTCGATCGCCACGCTGTAGCGCCGGATCTGGCGCGGGGTGCAGCCGGCGGTCGGGTCTGGCCAGATGGTGGCGGTGGTGGTGTAGATGGCGTAGTTCGGGCCGTCGAAGAGCTCCTCGATGCGGATGATGTCGACCGCGCCGAGCTCGGCGTCGCTCGGCAGTGGTGGGGCGACCTCAGGCAGGTGCTTGACGACCTGGCACGCCGAGACCGCCATGAGGATGTTCTCGCGGAAGGCCGGCGCATGGGCGTGGCCGGCGCGGACGGTGCGGATGCGGGCTGGCGGCTGTGCCTGGGTCTGGGCCTGAGCCTGCACGGTGAGGGTGCCGGCGGTGGCCGTCAGGGCGATGGCGAGGCGGGACAGGTGGATACGAAAGGCGGCGGTGGTCACGTCGTTCCGGTGCGGCAAAGGCTGCGTCGTGACATGTCGGTCGTGCGACGGTCGAGGCGTCACGGGCGCGGGTGTTGGGCTCCTGCGACGGACGCGTCGAGTGTCGGGATGTTAAGCGCATCGCGGTCATGGATTTGTGGCGAGCTCTTCGGACATTCTGACCGGCCTTCTTCTGTCGCTTGGGGGCCGCGCGGCGATTCGTTTTACTTCTTATAAGAAGTATTATGTAAACTACACAGCGTGGAAAAGTGTGGAGAACTGCCTGTTTCGGGCTCCCGCTGTGGAAAGCCGGCAAGGTTGCTCACAAAATCGCCACCACACCGCCAGACAGTTCCGCCGTCTACCCCTGCCACTCTGGCGTCGCACTCGCGCCACTCCCGGCACAGTTTTCCGCCAAGCGGATCCCTCGGAATTGACGCGCCAGGCCGTGACGCCGGAGTGCCAGAATCGGCCCGCACGACCGCGCGAAACGTGGTCAGTTCCCGGGCCGGAAATCGCTGCTCAGCGGTGCGCGCGCAGCACGCCCTCGAACACCAGCCGACCCTCGCCGGCGAGCTCGCTCCACGCCCACTCCGGCGCCTCCGGAAACCGCACCGACAGCGTGCGGCCGCTGGCCGTTTCCAGCCGCACCGGACCGCCGGAATCCGCCTCGCCCCATGCCACGAGACACGCCGCCGTCGCGACGGATCCGGTCCCACAGGCCAGCGTCTCAGCCTCGACGCCGCGCTCGTAGGTCCGGATGGCCCACGCCGCCCCTGCGCCGGCGTCTGCGCCCTGCCCGGCACGGCGGCTCACGAAGTTCACGTTCGCGCCGGCCGGCTGGCGTGACGGCACCTGCCGCAACGCTCGTCCGCGCCCGAACACGTCGACCGCCGCCACGTCGTGCACCCGCACCACCAGGTGCGGCACACCCACGACGGCGTAGCCCAGCCGCAACTCACCGGTCTCGAGCGCCTCGGCGGCATCGGTCTCGAGCGCCTGGACGGCGGCCAGCCGCACGGCCGCACCGCCTGCGGCGTCGATCGAGGCGTCGATGAGTCCGGCGTCTGACCTGAACCGGAATCGCTCCTCCCGACCCGCAAGGCCAAGCAGGACGGCACTTTGCGCCGCGCAGAGTGAGGCGTTTCCGCAGAGCGATGCCCGGGAGCCGTCAGCGTTGTAGTACCGGATCGAGAACCGGGCATCGGGATCGTCGCCGATGAAGACGACGCCATCGGCACCCACACCAAGGTGAGGCGCGCACAGCGCTGCGATCTCAGCCGTTGATTCGAGGGCGTCCTGCCCCGGCGCCGTGCCACGGGAGTCCAGGAACACGAAGTCGTTCCCCGACCCGGACATCTTCCAGAACCGACGCCCGGCACCCGTCATCAGACCCGCCCGGTGATCGACCACCACCGCAGCCGCCAGACCATCCAGATCGCCTCCCGCACGATCCGCTTCGACATCTTGCTCTCCCCCTCGGTCCGGTCGGTGAAGACGATCGGGATCTCCTCGATCCGGAAGCCCTTCTTCCACGCCCGGAAGCTCACCTCGATCTGGAAGGCGTAGCCGTTCGAGCGCACGTCGTCGAGGTCGATCGCCTCGAGCACCTCGCGCCGGAAGCACTTGAAGCCGCCGGTGGCGTCGAAGAGCTGCAGGCCGGTGACCATGCGGGCGTAGATGTTGGCCGAGTAGCTCAGGATCAGGCGCGCCATCGGCCAGTTGACGACCGTCACCTTGCCGTTGCGGTAGCGCGAGCCGAGCACGAGGTCGGCATCCTGGATCGCCGTCAGGAACTGCGGCAGGTGCGCCGGGTCGTGGGAGAAATCGGCGTCCATCTCGAAGACGTACGCGAAATCCCGCGCCAGCGCCCACTTGAAGCCGGCCAGGTACGCGGTGCCCAGCCCCATCTTCTTCGGCCGGTGCAGCGCGTGCACGCGGTCATTGACCGCCGCGATCGCATCGACGATCGCCCCGGTGCCGTCGGGCGAGCCGTCGTCCACGATCAGCACCGAGATCCGCGGGTCCTGGGCCAGGGCCGACTCGATGATCTTCGCGACGTTCTCACGCTCGTTGTACGTCGGGACGATGACGAGGGCGCGCTGCCCTGCTCCGCCGCCGGTGGCGTGCGGCGCGGTCACGCGGTCGTCGTCCGGCGCCCGGTGGCGATGCCGCCGGCGAGGAGCACCAGCGCCACGCCGAGCGCGATGAGGGTGACGAGCTTGCCGCGTTCGTAGCTGGCCGACGCGAACCGGAGCTCGACCGTCCTGGCGCCGGCGGGCAGCGGCACGCCGATCAGCGAGTACATCGCGCGCGAGGCGGTGGCGGGCTTGCCATCCACGGTTGCCGTCCAGCCGGGATAGAAGTTCTCCGACACGACGAGCGCCGAGCCGGCCGGTGCGGGCTGGCCGAGCGTGATGGAGATCGCACCGGGATCGTAGCGGGTGACCGTGACCGGCAGGTCGAGCGGGGCGGGTGGCGCCTTCAGCTCCACGGCGGGGACGTCGGCGCTGTCGTTGAAGATCGCGACCGAGTGCACCGGGAAGCGCGGGTCGAGCACGGTGGTCAGCGTCACGCTGTCGGCGGCCTTGATCATGGCCGGTGCCACCCAGGCGGCGCGATTGTCGCCGGGCAGTTCGTAGAGGTAGACCATCGAGCCGTGCGCATTGCGCGCCGGACCGGCCACCAGCTTCGACTCGGGGACCGGGAACTTGTCCGGCGTGGCGTCGGTGAGGAAGAAGCGCACGTTCGCGAGCGCCCAGAAATTCGGGTTGCCGAGTTGCGGGCGACCCTCCATCTCGCTGCCGGTGAGGTCGTCGTAGCGACGCAGCTCGTTGCCGTGGTAGCCGACGGCCTGCCGGATGCCGTGCGCCATCAGGCCGCTGTAGCGCAGCCCCGGATCGCGCGGGAGGCTGGTGCCGGTGATCGGCATGTCGAGCACGCGACCGGGATTGTTGACGGTCGCCTTCTTCATATAGTCGATCGTCGCGTCGCTGGCGAAGCTGACCTTCGCCGGCGGGACGAACTTCCAGTAGTCGCGCAGCAGCGACACCTGGTCGAGCGTGACAACGGCGATGAAGGCCCAGCCCGCGACCCTCGCCGTCAGCGCGGCACGCGCCGAGAGCAGGGCGATGCCGAGTGCGAGCGCTGCGAACACCATCGCGCGGATGGTGCCGGTGAGCAGGTCGCTGGCATTCGCATCGACCAGCTGCGCCACCTCCGGTGCCGCCAGCGCGCCGGCGATGCTGTTCAGGATGCCCGTGACGCCAAGGACGAGCAGCACGCCGATCGCACTCCCGACGCCGATCAGGAAGCGACGCGAGGCCGCGTGCGCGATGAGCCCCTGTGCGCCGAGGCCTGCCAGCACTGCGAGGGCGAAGGTCGCCATGAAGAAGACGGTGCTGGGCGCGCGGAAGAACTTGCTCCCCGGGACCACCGCGTAGATGAGCTGGTAGAACGGCGTCTCGCCGCCGAGGGCCCAGAGCGTGAAGAAGATCGCAATGCCGCCGAAGAACAGGGTGTTCCGGTCGCGCACCTTGGTGCGCAATGCGGCCAGCACCAGCACCCAGACCGCAGCGCCGACGTACTCGCTGTGGTCATGGATGCGGTTCGGGCCCCAGTACTTTCCCACGAACTTCCCCGTGAACTCGGGGATGATGGTGTTCATCAGCTCGACGATCGGGAACGAGAACGACGTGGCGAAGTCGTAGCCGCGGCCGCCGGCGCGCGGCGAGAACGGCGTGTACTCCATCACCGGGAGGTACTGGATGGCGCTGATCGCGAGGCCGAGCACCACCGCGCCGAGTGCGAACGCAAGGCGGCGCATCGCGACCGGCTTCTCCGGACTCGCGTCGCCCAGGCCGTAGGCAACGAACAGCCCGAACAGGCCGGCACCGACCAGCATGTAGCTCATGAGCTGCGGGTGTGGGCTGAGCATGCCCAGGCCGACGACGAGTGCCAGTCCGCCCCACGCCCAGCGCCGCCCGTCACGCACGCCACGCAGCACGCAGAGCAGTGCCAGCGGCAGCATCGCGCCGACGAAGATCTTGCCGTCATGGCCGGGGTGCACGTACGAACCGTTCCAGCCGCTCAGCATGTAGGCGATGCCACCGACCAGCGCGCCGGCGAAGGTCAGGCCGAGTGCGCGCAGGAACACGTATGTGGCATAGCCGCCGAGGATGTAGTGCAGGATCATGCCCCACGTCATCGCGACGTCGGTCGGCATGGCCAGCCGCATGAAGGCGGTGGGATAGAAGATGTCGCCGTGCATCCCGCCCACGTACGGCATGCCGCCGAAGAGGTACGGGTTCCAGAGCGCGAAGCCGCCGGTGGCGCGCAGCACCTGGGCGCCGAATTCGCGGAAGGAGTAGCCGGCGATGTACTGGTCGCTGCGCGCGTTGACGAGGAACTGTCCGCTCAGCGCCGGATAGGCCAGCAGCATCGTGCCGACGATGCAGACCGCGAGCGCGAGCAGCCAGGCGTTGCGGGGCGCGAGCGCGTCGGGCAGGGTCGAGTCAGGCTGTCGGGCCATCGGGTGTCGAAATGGTGGGACTGCGGCGCAACGAGGACCCGGGGAGGAAGACGAGCCCCGGGAGAATTTCCAGCACGGTCAGCCAGATGCGGGACGCGGCGGCCAGCACGGCGGCGTCAGCGGGCGTCGCCAGCCGGAGCGAGATGAGCAGCCCGGTGAGGGCCGTCTCCCGGACACCGATGCCGCCGGGCACGAACAACGCCAGGAATCCGAGCAGGTACGACGCCGTGTAAACTGCCAGCACCGCCATCGAGATGCCACCGCCATGGCCGAGCAGGGCCCCCCAGAACAGCCCGAACCCGATGCCGTAGGCCACCCATGCGGTGAGATTCGCCGCGAAGACGAGGACCAGGGTGCCGCGCGTGAGGTGCGGCATGGCGGGCATCGGTCGCCGGACGAGCCGTGTCGCGGCCTGCACGGCCCAGGCGAGCAGCGGCGGCCCCACGACCAGCCCTGCCGCGGTGGCGGCGAGCACCACCCATGCGGCCAGGCGCAGGGCGGGTGTGGTGGCGAAGAGCTCCCCCGCCCCGCCCAGTGCCACGACCGCGAAGCCGGCGGCGATGTTCACCAGCTGCATGATGATCGCGGAGCCGGTCGCGGCGAGTGGCGAGGCGCCGGCATCGCGCGCGAGCAGCGCCATGGCGCCGATCGACCAGAGCTTGCCCGGCACGTACTTCCCGAGGCTCGAGACGAACCAGATGCGCGTGGCGTCGAGGGCGCCGAGCGGGCTGCTCCACGCGCGCAGCAGGCGTCGCCACGCCGCGATCAGGACGGCATAGCCGGCGGCGACACAGGTGCTGGCGATGGCGATGCCACCCCAGGACGGGTGGAGCCCGAGCAGGCTGGCCCGGATGTCCACCCACTGCCGTCGCACGAACCAGAGCGCGAGCCCCGCGAACGCCACCGCCACCGTGACGCGCAGTGCGGAGCGCACCTCACCGCGCACGCACCATCCCGCGGCGTGCCGACTCGTAGACGGCGCGATAGCGCTCGGCGACGGCTGCCGGCGACACGAGTGCGACCATGGCCGTGCGGCCCGCGACGCCCATGGCGTCACGCCGCGCCGGCGCGCTGATGATCGCGCGGACGGCGTCGGCCCACGGCGCCGGGTCGTCGAAGGTGGCCAGCAGCGCACCGTTCTCGCCGTCGCGGACGATGTCGGGCAGCCCACCGGACCGGGTGGCGATCACCGGTGTCTCGCAAAGCAGCGACTCGGCGGCCACCATGCCGAACCCCTCGTCGCGCGACGGGACGAGCGTGCACGAGGCCTGCGCATACAGCGACGGCATCACCTCGCGCGGCAGCTGTCCGTGCCAGGCGATGCGGTGCGCGATGCCGAGTTGCGCGCCGAGGGCGCGCAGCGAGCCGGCGTCCGGGCCGTCACCAACGACGTCGAGGTGCACCTCCTCGGGCAGCGCGGCCAGCGCGCGCAGCAGCACGGCGGGGTTCTTCTGGGCGTTGAGCCGGCCCACGAACAGGATCCGGGCGGGCGTGGCGCGGATGGCGGCCTGTGCGCAGAATGCGACGATATCCGACGGCATCGGGGCGACGGTGACCGGCGCCGGCGTGAGCGGGCGGAGGCGTAGCGCGAGCCACTGGCTGACGGTCGTCACCGCGGCCGCGCGCCCGAGGGCGAACGACGCGAGGGAGGCGGTCATCCCGGTGGCCATCCGCGCGTCGCTGCCGTGCGAGGTGACGACCATCGGCACGCGGGCGCGCGCCGCGGTGCGCCCGATGGCGAGGGCGGCGGGGAACCACCAGTGGGCGTGCACGATGTCGATGTCGCCGCTGGCGAGGCGGAAGCGCGTGGCGCGGCGCATGGCGCCGATCATGCGCAGCATCGACCGCTTGCCGCGCGCGCTCGCCTTCACCTGCTCCGCCATCGTGCCGGTGTAGGCGAGGGTCTCGTCGGCGTCGGCCCCGTAGCGCACGCGCTGGACGGTGATGCCGTCGACGGCGTCGCGCTCGGGGAGGCCGCGCGCGTGCGGCGCGATCACCTCGACGGTGATGTCGACGGTGGCGAGCGCCCGGGCGAGGTCGAGCAGGAAGCCGCCCGCCGCATCGCCGCTGCTGCGCGGGAAGTTGTGCGTGACGAACAGGACGCGTCGGACGGTCACGACGCGGCGGTCTGGTGCCTCTCGTCCAGCTGGCGGCGGATCTCGCGAAGCTCCGCCCGCTGCACCGCGATCATCTCCCCCACGAAGCCGCCGGTGAACAGCACCGAGCCGACGATGATGCAGGTCTCGATGAGGTTGAGCATCGGGCGGAAGCCGACGCCGGCGAAGATGCGGATGCCGAGGGCGACGATGCCGGTGAGCACGCCGATGAAGAACAGCGCGGCGCCGATGAGCCCGAAGAACAGCAGCGGCTTGCGTCCGAAGCGGAGCTCGAACCACACCGAGAGCATGTCGAGCACGCCGACGGGAATCCGGCCGATGCCGAACTTGGAGCGGCCGGCGTGGCGCGGGTACAGCGGCACCGGGATCTCGGTGACGGTGAAGCCCTCGAAGTGTGCGATCACGATCATGTACCGGTGCCAGTCGGGGCGCACCGGGAGCGCCTCCATGATCTCGCGGCGGTACGCCTTGACGCTGTTGAGGTCCTTCACCGGCACGTCGAAGAGCGAGCGGCTGAGCCAGTTGTAGATCTTGCTGACGAAGGCCTTCTCGTACTTCCCCTCCTTGAAGCCGGTGACCATGTCGGCCTGGTCGGCGAGGATGGGCGCGACGAGGCGCGGGATGTCGGCGGGCATGAACTGCAGGTCGGCGGGATAGAACACCAGCACGTCGCCGCGTGCGTTGAGCCAGCCGGTGCGCAGGGCGTCGGCGATCCCGCGCTGCGTGCGGTGCCGCACGGCACGCAGGAAGGGGTACTGTGCCTGCAGGCGCTGCAGCACGGCCCAGGAGTCGTCGGAGGAGCCGTCCTCGATGACCACGACCTCGTACCGGGTGTCGCTGCCGCGGAACGCCTCGGCCGCCTTCTCCATGAAGAGCGGCAGGTTCTCGGCCTCGTCCTTGGCCGGCACGAGCACACTCACGTCGACGGGGCGCGCCCCGGCGGCGAGGGCGGCGCGCGCCGCCGGCCGTGTACTGACGGTCGTGCCGGCGGTCATACGCGTTTCCGCATGCGCGCCGAGAGCACGCCGAGCTGGTCGCGGTACTTGGCGACGGTGCGGCGGGCGATCACGACGCCGCCCTGCTTGAGGATGTCCACGATGGCCTGGTCGGTGAGCGGGTCCTTCGCGTCCTCGGCATCGACCAGCTTCTTGATCTGGTCCTTGATGCCGCGCGCCGAGACGTCGTCGCCGTCGGTGGTGGAGAGGCCGGAGGAGAAGAAGAACTTGAGCGGCAGCACGCCGCGCGG